>JAUNGB010000113.1 GCA_030524715.1 Eubacteriales bacterium
GGGAAACCAGTGGCAGGGAGGCAATCTTCAGGGAGACGGCCAGCAGGGGAACGATTGGCAGGGAGGCGATTATCAGGGAGGAATCCAGCAGGGAAATAATTGGCAGGGAGATAGTTGGAACGGAGCGCTGTCCGGTGGAAGTATAGGGCAGGAAGACGTCGGCGGGGGCGTTTCCGGAGGATATTCCAGCGGCTGGGGCGATGGCCCTGAGAATCCGGAATTAACACAAAGGCCAACATCGACACCGGATCCTGCATTAATATCCACACCGACGCCGATTCTGACATTAACGCCAACACCAGTATTAACATCCACACCGACGCCGATTCCGACATTAACACCAACTCCAACACCGACCGCCGTGCCCACGGCAGCTTTGACTCCGTCAGTGCGTCCTGTCTCACCGGAGCCGTCAGGAGCTGTTGATGATAACAGGGAGGAAGCTGTCAGGCTGCAGGTATCCTATTACTCTTTTAAGGTGGAAGAAGGGGATTCCCTGGTTTTTCGGGTAAAATCAGACGGTCCGGTGCATTTACTGTCTGTCCGGTTGGCAGGACGTGAGGCTGTATGGGATTGGGACGGAAGGGATATTGTTTTGGATAAATCTGCCGGTATGGACGGAATGGTGGAAATTCTGGCTCTTTATGAGGAAGGGGAGAAACCGGAGTTTGAACGCAGATAAGCATTCCCCTGCTTCAAGTGAGCAGAGCGCTAAGCGGTGGGTATGGGGATGCTTATGTCAATGGGAGTTTAAAGCTCACACTGACAAGTCGCGTATCGACTTGCGTTCATGAGCATGTAGCCAAAGCGGAATGAGAATGTCCGCTTTACCGCAGATAAGCATTCCAAGGCTTTTGGCTGACCTTGTGCAGATTGAGCGTAGACTGAATACGAAAAGGATGCTATAATGGACGATAATTCGTAACCATTCAGTGGTCAGCATCTGTAAAGATACTGACAGGCTTATCCATTCAGGTATGGATTGGATTAAGCAAAGAAATAAGAGAAACAAGGAGGTACTTAATGTATAAAGCCATATTATTTGATTTGGACGGCACCCTGACAGAATCCGGAGAAGGTATCACAAAATCTGTACAATATGCATTGGAGAAGATCGGAAAACCGGAGCCGGATCTGGACAAGCTCAGAGTCTTTGTGGGCCCGCCCCTTATGGAGCAGTTTATGAAATATGCGGATTTGGATGAGGAAACTGCACGGCAGGCAGTTGTGTATTACCGGGAACGTTATTCCGTAACAGGAATTTTCGAGAACAGGCCGTATCCAGGAGTGGAGGAGCTTTTGGCAGAGCTTCAGAGGAAAGGCTATCTTTTGGCAGTGGCTTCTTCCAAGCCGGAGAAGTTTGTACTTCAGGTATTGGAGCATTTCCGGCTGGACGGGTATTTTCATGAGATTGTGGGAAGTGAGATGGGCGGAAGCCGGACCAAAAAATCCGAGGTGATCGAAGAAACCCTGAAGAGGCTGGGACTTAGTGAACACCGGAATGAGGTATTGATGATTGGAGATAAAGAGCATGATGTCCTTGGCGCGCGGCAGGCAGGAGTGGAATGCGTGGCAGTATCCTACGGATATGGCACCATGGAAGAGCTTGCGGCGGCGGAGCCTTTAAAGATCGTAGATTCTGTGGAAGAGCTTCTTCATTTTTTCGGATAAGCCCTCTGCGCAGGCAGAAACGTGTCCTGCAGGTATGGAGGGTGCTTTATCCTATGGGAATCCATTTTCTGATCGCACAGATTCTCGGCGGGGCGTTAATGCTGTTTCTGATGGGCAGAGCCGGAAACGGGCAGGACGCTTATTATGACAATGCAATTTGGCTGACTGGAGTTACGGGAATCTGTACAATGATTCCGGCGCTGTTTTTTTTCCGAAGGGATTATGCTGCGCGTAAGAGTACCGGAGTGATTCCAAAAAACGGACAGCAGCATATCAGCGCCGGAGAGGGGATATGGCTCTTTTTTACAGGGGCGGCCCTGGCGCAGTTCGGAAATATCCTGATGGCGTTTTTAATGCTGTTTTTTGATTCTTCGGAATATCAGGAAACCATGTCCATGCTTACTGACGGAAAAAGCCTTGCCATGATGATCTTCTGGATGGGGATCGTTGCTCCGGCAGCAGAGGAAATGGTTTTCCGCTGGCTGATCTATCTGAGGCTGCGTGATTATACACGGATGCTCTGGGCTGCTGTCATTTCCGGGGCGATCTTCGGCATATACCACGGCAATCTTGTGCAGGCGATCTATGCGGGAATCCTTGGAACTGTATTTGCGTATATTCTGGAAATGACCGGAAATCTTATGAGCAGTGTTCTTCTCCATATCGGAGCCAATGTCTGGTCTTTGATCTATCCGGAGATCGCAGTGCGCCTTCTGGATACTTCTGCCCAGTTCCTGATATTGGCGTGGATAGGACTCTTATTGCTCATTCTCGTTACGGGGCTGTTATATTTTACCGAAAAGGGGAGGAAGCGCGGCAAGCGCAGCATATAGAGCAGTATATAGATAAGAAGCTTTTGAACAGGTAAGACTGCTGCGCTCAATTTGCAGAAAGCAATTTTCAAACACACTCTAGCCTTGCACTGGCTGCAAGCTATGGGGCAGTATAACTGTCAGATGGTATAAATTATCAATTACAAAAGACTGCTTTGTGTTGACAAAGCAGTTTCTTTTTGTTAGTATATAACTACACCCCGGTGGGGTGTAGTGAAAAAGGGGGAATGGCATGAAAGCAGATAAACAGAAGATTACAAGATTATTAAAAACTGCCCGGGGTCAGATGGACGGTATTTTAAGGATGGTAGAGGAAGACCGCTACTGTATTGAAATATCACAGCAGTTAATGGCCACGGAAGCTATTTTAAATAAGGTAAATAAAGAAATCCTGACGGCTCATCTGAAGAATTGTGTTTCCAATGCGGAGACAGAGGCAGAGAAGGAAGAAAAGATCGACGAGCTGGTATCCATGCTCGGAAAGATTTTAAAATAGCAGAGAGGAGATTTTATGAAAGAAAAATTTGACGTGACGGGAATGACCTGTTCGGCCTGCTCATCCAGAGTAGAGAAATGTGTTTCCAGGCTGGACGGGATTCAGAATGTCAGTGTGAATCTGCTTACCAACAGTATGCAGGTAGAGTATGACGAGGGTACTTTAAGTGAAAGACAGATCATAGACGCTGTAGTAAAGGCAGGATATGGGGCAAGCCCAAAGGCGGAGCATTCACAGGGAGCAGCTCCGGCAGCGGCAAGGGCAGCGGCATCCGGAGAGAATCCGGCGCAGAGAGAAATGAAAAATATGAAGATGCGCCTGATCGTATCCTTTGTTTTTCTGGTTCCGCTGATGTATGTGACAATGGGACATATGGTGGGGCTTCCCCTTCCGTCCTTTCTTGAAGGGATGGAAAACGCGGTAAGCTTTGCGTTTACACAATTTTTGCTTTGTCTTCCGATCATCTATGTCAACCGGAAATATTACAGCAAGGGGTTTCAGACGCTTTTCCATCTGGCGCCAAATATGGACAGCCTGATCGCCATCGGCTCCTGTGCGTCTTTGGTATACGGGATCTTTGCCATTTACCGTATGAGCTATGGACTCGGGCATGGGGATATGGAACTGGTGCACCGTTATTACCATGATCTGTACTTTGAATCGGCTGCCATGATCCTGGCATTGATCACTGTGGGGAAATATCTGGAAGCGCGTTCCAAAGGAAAGACCAGCGAAGCGATTACCAAACTTTTGGATCTGGCCCCCAAGACAGCGACAGTGGAGCGCGGGGGCAGAGAGATAGAAATCCCGGTAGAACAGGTGCAGGCAGGAGATATTGTAGTGGTCCGCCCGGGGAGCAGCATTCCGGTGGATGGTTTTATCATAGAAGGAAGCACTAGCGTGGATGAAGCGGCGATCACCGGAGAAAGTATCCCGGTTCAGAAGGGGGAAAATGATACGGTAATCGCGGCGACCCTGAATAAAACGGGCTTCATCCGCTTTAAGGCTACGAGAGTCGGCGACGATACGACCTTTTCCCAGATTATCCGCCTTGTGGAAGAGGCAAGCTCCAGTAAAGCCCCCATTGCAAAAATCGCAGATAAGATAGCCGGGATATTTGTACCTACGGTTATGGCAATCGCCCTTGTTACCGCTATTGTATGGCTGGCGGTGGGAGCAACCTTTGAGTTTGCGCTTTCCTGCGCGATCAGCGTGCTGGTCATTTCCTGCCCGTGCGCACTCGGCCTGGCGACGCCGGTGGCCATTATGGTCGGAACAGGAAAGGGTGCGGAAAACGGTATTCTGATCAAATCCGGAGAGGCTCTGGAGACAGCCCACAATATACAGAGCGTGGTTTTGGATAAAACCGGAACCATCACACAGGGGAAACCGGTAGTCACAAATGTGGAAACTGTTTTAAGCGAGAAAGAATTTCTGTCCATCGCAGCAGGATTGGAGGAAAAAAGCGAACATCCGCTTGCGGAGGCGATTCTGGAGTATACAAAAAAGAAAAAGATCGTTCCGGCGGGCGTGGAAGAATTTTTGTCGGTTCCCGGCAGAGGAGTAAAGGGAAAAATTAAAGGCCGCTGGTATTTTGCCGGAAACAGACGTATGATGGAGGAACAGGGGATTTCTCTTGGAAAAAATGCGGAGAGGCTGGATGTCCTGGCTGATGAGGGGAAAACCCCTATGTTGTTCGCGGATGAAAAAAGGATTCTCGGAATCCTGTCCGTGGCGGATGTGGTGAAGCCTACCAGCAGAGAGGCTGTAAGGCAATTGAAGGAACAGGGTATTGAGGTCATTATGCTTACCGGCGATAACAAAAGGACTGCGGAGGCGATCCGTAAAGAACTGGATATCGATACGGTAATTGCGGAGGTGCTGCCCCAGGATAAGGAACGGGAGATCGCAAAGCTTAAGGAACAGGGAAAAACAGTCGCTATGATCGGCGACGGGATCAACGATGCCCCGGCGCTTGCAAGGGCGGATGTAGGACTTGCCATAGGAGCCGGGACGGACGTCGCTATCGAGAGCGCGGATATCGTACTGATGAAGAATGACCTGCTGGATGCGGTAACGGCAATCCGCCTGAGCAAGGCGGTTATCCGGAACATCAAGCAGAACCTGTTCTGGGCGTTCTTTTATAATTCACTGGGGATCCCTGTGGCGGCAGGCGTGTTTTACCATGCGTTCGGATTGAAGCTGAATCCGATGATCGGGGCGGCGGCAATGAGTATGAGCAGTATTTTTGTAGTGACCAATGCCCTGCGGCTGAAACGGTTCCGCGTTTCTGTGAGTGAGAGCGGGGAAGAGACGCCCGGAAGTCAGGTAACAGAGGAAGCAATGCTTCAGAGCAATGAAATAAATGAGACAGAAGAGTCGAATAAGGAGGAAATGAACATGATCACAATGAAGATTAACGGGATGATGTGCCCGCATTGCCAGGCAGCAGTAAAGAAAGCCCTTGAGGCCTTTGACGGCGTGACTGCGGAGGTAAATCTGGAGGATAAGGCAGCTTACATTACAGCCAAAGATGTGGATACAGAGGCATTGAAGAAGGCTGTCGTTGATGCGGGATATGAAGTTGTCAGCGTTGAATAAGTAAATACAGATAAGCATTCTCCGCGTAAAGCGTCATTCCTGTTTTATTACATGCTCATAAACGCAGGTTAGAGTGTTGAGTAAGCAGGTATGAAGGAGGCAGAAAAACAGGCGAAAGGCAGGAAAGGCTCCTGCAGCTTGGATTTCCGGGAAAGGGTGTAAAAGCCCTGTTCAGGAAAGACAGGCTGCAGGAGCCTTTTGTCATGTGCCGGATTTCTGGACATTCAGCATTACTGGCCGCAAGCCAGGGCAGCCAACGCAAGGCTGGGGAGTAAGCAACTATGATTTTACAAATATTTAAGAATTACAGGGCTTGCTATGAAGAAGGATGTATGATAAGATAAGTGTATTAAAACAGTTAATACACTTAATACGGAGTACTGCAGAAAGCCGGTATGGAATGCCGCAGAAAACCGATACGGAATATTACAGAAAGGAGAATGCTATGATCATTTTGGATTATCATGATCGACGGCCCATTTATGAGCAGATAGTGGAGAAATTCAGAGTGCTGATTCTGCGGGGAGCAATGCCGCCGGGGTCGCGGATGCCTTCGGTCAGACAGCTTGCCATGGAATTATCCATCAATCCGAATACGATCCAGAGAGCTTATATGACCCTTGAGCAGGAGGGACTGATTTATCCTGTGAAGGGAAAGGGGAACTTTATCGCGGATACGGAACAGATCCGGAAGAAATGCAGAGAGGATTACTATCAGGAGTTTAGAGGGGTTGTCCGCAGAGGAAGAGAGCTTGGGATTGGAGAAGAGGAACTGATATATATGATTAAGGACTGTTATAAGGAGGGGAGAGAATGATTCAGATTCAGGATTGCACTAAAATGTTTGGGGACATTTGCGCAGTCAATCAGGTTTCTATGGAGATTGCGGAGAAAGAGGTTTTCGGCCTTATCGGGAGCAATGGCGCAGGGAAGAGCACGATTCTCCGTATGACCGCCGGGATTATGAAACCGGATCAGGGAACGGTCTTGATCGACGGAATGCCTGTGTATGAAAATGAAAAGGCGAAAGCCAGTCTGTTTTATATTTCGGACGATAGTTATTTTCCGGCTAATTATACGCCCGAGGATCTGGTGCGGTTTTACCGGAGCTATTATCCCACGTTTGATATTCAGCGCTTTTCCAAACTGATGAAGCAGTTTGGACTGGAAGAGAGAAGAAAGATCAGCACTTTTTCAAAAGGAATGAAGAAACAGCTTCTGGTCATTATAGGAGTAAGCGCAGGAACCAGGTATCTGCTCTGCGACGAAACCTTTGACGGCCTCGATCCGGTAATGCGTCAGGCGGTAAAAAGCCTGTTTGCGTCGGAAATCATGAACCGTGAATTTACGCCGGTGATCGCTTCCCATAATTTAAGGGAGCTGGAGGATATCTGCGACCATATAGGACTGCTTCATCACGGGGGAATCCTGCTTTCCAGAGATCTGGAGGATATGAAGTTCCATATACATAAGGTGCAGTGCGTATTAACCGATAAAGAAAAAGAGAAAGAATTACAGAAAGAACTGGAGGTGCTGAAGATCCAGAGGCAGGGTTCCCTTCTTCTGATCACGGCACGGGGAACAAGGATGGAGATCATGAACAGGATACAGTCCAAGAATCCTTTGTTCTGCGAAGTGCTCCCGCTTACTTTGGAAGAAATATTTATCAGTGAAACGGAGGTGGCCGGATATGAAATCAAAAATCTTTTCTTCTGATTATGTAAAAACTACATCCAAGGGGCAAATGTGGATTCCTTCTTTTCTGGCTCTGGGGTTTTTTATGGCGTTTCCGGTAGCGGAGCTTTTGATGCTTGGAAGCTGGACCGGGGCAGAATATACCGCGGCCAGAGTGGACGTGCTGTATGAAGCTCTGTGGAGAAAAGGCTTTGTGGAAACAGGCTTTATTGTTATTTGCGCGGCTGCCCTTCTGAACGGGGTCAATAATTTCTGGTACTTATATTCCGCGAGAAAAGTAGATTTTTATCATTGCCTTCCCGTGAAAAGGACGCATATGTTCTGGCATCGGACTTATGTTGGGATACTGAATTACCTGCTCCCGTATTTGGCCACAGAGTTTATAGCGATCTGCATTGGGGCGATGAGAGGGCATTTTAATCTGAAATTAATGGGAATGGCCGTTCAGATGATGATATTGCACTTTGTTTTATATTTACTGGTCTACTTTGCGGTTGTGCTGGCAATCTGCCTGACCGGCAATATCCTGATGGGAGTACTGGCGCTGCTGGCATTCTTCCTTTATGGGCCGGTATTGGGGCTTCTTGTAAGCCTCTACCGGGAGCTGTTCTTTTGCACCAGCTATATGGCGGTGAAGGGCTGGGGGCTTGTTGGATTTTTGATAGATTATTGCTCTCCCTTTTTCCTTGGCAAAACCCTGTTGGAAAAATATGCTCAGGGGACATATGGGAAAACATTTGTCATTGTGATTGCAGTAACGGCTGTTCTGGGAGCGCTTGCGTTTGCCGCTTATGTAAGAAGGCCTTCTGAAAAAACCTGTAAGCCCGTTATTTACCATTGGGTTGGCGTATTGGTTAAGTTTCTGATAGTGGTTCCATGCGGATTAGGAGTTGGCCTGATTTTTTATGTCCTTCCGGGCGACAGGGGAAGGACAGGCTGGTGGATTTTCGGAATGGCGCTGGGAACAGTGCTTTTCCACGGTATCATTGAAGTGTTGTATCAGTTGGATTTCAGAAAGTTTTTCTCAAAGAAGCTGCAGCTTGCATTGGCGGGAATTCTGGTAGCTGCGTGTGCCGTCTGCTATCATCAGGATATATTCCGGTTTGACGGGACTCTTCCGGAAAAAGAAAAAATACAGACATTAAACCTGAATTTCTGGCAATTGGGAAATACCGGCCTGAATAACTATATAGAAAAAACAGAGCACGGCACTTATCTGACCTCTTTGGAATGGGATTACGAAAAAATGGCGTTAAATCAGGCGGAAGGGCTTGGAGACAGAACATATCAGGCGCTGGAAAGTATCGTGGCTCACCAGAAGAAAAGGGGATTTACAGAAGACAGGAGTACCCAATCTGATTCAGACGAGGGCTATCTGTACAGGATCCCTGTGAAGTATAAACTGACGTCAGGCAGAGAAATCTACCGTCAGTACAGGATCACAGAAGAGGAAATATACGAATTGACATATGCTCTTTATTCAGAGGGCTCACTGAAAGAAAAACAGGAGTCTTTCCTGATGATAGACGATCAATATCTGAAATCCGTTTCCGGATATTTTTATGACGGGAACGATTATACGCTTTTCCAGGACGACATGAAAAAAAATAAAGAGCTTCTGGAAGCGCTGCGTCAGGATATGCAGGAAGCGGATGTGCAGGAACTGATGGGAATGCCGTGCGCTAATCTGACCTTCAGCTACAGGATCCCGGAGGAAGTGGAAATCTTTAAGGGGATACAGGGAGGACAGACTCTGAATAACTGGCAGACGGAAGTGTCGGTGTATCCATCTTTTGAAAGAACAGTTGCAATTTTGAAGGAAACAGGATATCCTATGTCTATGGAAGAGGTTGATTTAAAATCTGTAGAAATCACTTATTATAGCAGCACAGGAGAGTCTGCGATCGTGTCTTATGAGAGCAGGGAAGAACTCGATGATTTAAAAAAGGCAATCGTTCCATATCGCATGTGCAGCGCCTGGATAAAAAAACAGTCCGACATTGATCTTATGCTTCAGGTGGAGGACGGATGGGGAGAAACATATGCCTATCTTCTGAAGGAGAAGACTCCTGATTTTGTGACAGAGACAATGAAAGAGGCTGAGGCAGGAAATCTTTCCGGGCTTTCCGGGGAGCAGGAGGCGGAAGATTCCGTTAACGGCGAAAACATCTGGGTAGAGTGAATTTTCAAACACGCTCCAGACAGGGAGTTAAGAGAATAGCAGGGAGATTTTGAGTTTATGGGAAAAGCAGTTCGTCTGGATAAGTTCCTGGCAGATGCGGGATCCGGAACCAGAAGTGAAGTAAAAAAGCTGATACAAAAGGGCAAAGTAATGGTAAACGGTTCTGCGGCAAAGCGGCCGGAGCAGAAGATAACAGAAGAAGACGAGGTCTCGGTGAATGGGGAAGCTGTCGCGGCAGCTCCGGAATTTGAATATTTTTTACTCCATAAGCCTGCAGGCTGCGTCAGCGCTACGGAGGATGCAAGGGAAAAAACCGTTATGGAATATGTTCCTTCCAAGAGAAAGGGACTGTTTCCGGTGGGGCGGCTGGATAAGGATACAGAAGGCCTTTTGCTGATCACAGACGACGGCGCCCTTGCCCATGAATTGCTTTCCCCGAAGAAGCATGTGGAGAAAACATATTTTGCCCGGGTATCAGGTATCGTAACACAGGAGGATGTCCTTGCCATGGAAAAGGGCGTGGATATCGGGGAAGAGAAGCTTACCCTTCCTGCGAGGCTGGAAATCCTTCGGACTGAACAGGAGGCAGGAGGCGGGATGAGCGAGGTTTCTCTGACCATCTGCGAGGGAAAATTTCATCAGGTTAAGCGCATGATGGAAGCCGTAGGAAAACAGGTTGTTTATCTGAAAAGGATTTCCATGGGTCCGCTGACGCTGCCGGAGGATCTTGAAAGGGGAGAATGCCGTCCTTTGACTTCGGAGGAATTGGAAAAGCTGAAAAGCAGATAGCCATAAAAGGTGCGAGCAGCAGCTGGAAGGTTGAAAAAAGGTTGGAAAGGTTGAAAAATCGTTGAAAAACCAGGATTTTTTTAGAAAAACCCTCTTTACACGGAGGGTTTTTCTATGCTATAATTCAGAAGTTGCAAAAGTCAGATGCCGTACCGCAGTGAGGGATGGTATTTGACAGGCGTACTGCTGAAGTCGTACAGGACTGTATATACAGGAGAGTACATTTCACTTGCGCGAATAAACACGTACAGAGATTCCAGAGGGATGGTGCCCAACGGTGTGATGGCGGGTCCTGACGGAAAGCGACCTGTACGGAAGAATCTAACCAAAAAGGAGAACAAAAACATGAGCGTTATTTCAATGAAACAGCTTTTGGAAGCAGGTGTTCATTTCGGACATCAGACAAGAAGATGGAACCCTAAAATGGCTCCGTACATCTATACCGAGAGAAACGGTATCTATATCATCGACTTACAGCAGTCTGTAGGCATGGTTGACGACGCATACAATGCAATCGCTGACATCGTTGCCAACGGCGGAAACATCTTATTCGTAGGAACCAAGAAACAGGCTCAGGACGCTATCAAGACAGAAGCAGAGCGTTGCGGACAGTTCTATGTAAACGAGAGATGGCTCGGCGGTATGCTGACCAACTTCAAGACTATCCAGAGCCGTATTGCAAGACTGAAACAGATCGAGACAATGGAAGCAGACGGAACTTTCGAAGTTCTTCCTAAGAAAGAAGTCATTGAATTAAGAAAAGAAATGTCCAAGCTTCAGAAGAACCTTGGCGGTATCAAAGAAATGAAACGTATCCCGGACGCAATCTTCATCGTAGACCCGAAGAAAGAAAGAATCTGCGTACAGGAAGCTCATACATTAGGTATCCCGCTGATCGGTATCTGCGATACCAACTGTGATCCGGAAGAACTGGATTATGTAATTCCGGGTAACGACGACGCGATCCGTGCGGTTAAATTAATCGTTTCTAAAATGGCAGACGCTGTTATCGAAGCTAACCAGGGAACCGCAGAGGTTGACGGAGAGATTGAAGCTGTATCTGAAGAATTCGCAGAGGAAACAACTGAGGAATAATTCCCGGCTATTCGGCACTACCGGCTATAGCCTTGCAGCCAGTGTAAGGTTTGGGAGTGAACAGTAATTAATTTTTCTCAATCAGCTTATAAACAGGGAAGCGGATTGTGAAGATCTGCTTCTCTGATTTTGACTATATATTCAGGAGGAAATAGAAATGGCTATTACAGCAGCACAGGTAAAAGAATTAAGAGAAATGACCGGCGCCGGCATGATGGACTGCAAGAAGGCTCTTACAGCTACAGACGGCGATATGGATAAAGCAGTAGAGTTCCTTCGCGAAAAAGGTCTGGCTACCGCACAGAAAAAAGCAAGCCGTATTGCAGCAGAAGGTCTTTGCAGGACTGTTGTTTCTGAAGATGGCAAGAGCGCAGTTGTAGTTGAGGTTAACGCTGAGACAGACTTCGTTGCTAAAAACGAAAAATTCCAGGGTTATGTAGGAGAAGTTGCAGCGCAGGCGCTGACAACAACAGCAGCAGATATCGATGCATTCCTGGCAGAGCCATGGGCGCTGGATACCACCAAGACTGTAAAGGAAGCTCTTGCAGCTCAGATCGCAGTAATCGGCGAGAATATGAACATCAGAAGATTCACTCAGGTGAAGGAAGAGAACGGTTTCGTTGCTTCTTATATCCATATGGGCGGAAAGATCGGCGTCCTTGTTGATGTTGAGACAGACGTTGTAAACGACGCAGTGAAAGAAATGGCTAAAAACGTAGCTATGCAGTGCGCAGCTCTGAAGCCTCTGTATACAAACCGTTCCGAGATCAGCGAAGAATATATCGCACATGAAAAAGAAATCCTGATGGCTCAGATCCAGAACGACCCGAAGGAATCCCAGAAACCGGAAAAGGTTATTCAGGGCATGATCAACGGACGTATCAACAAAGAGCTGAAGGAAATCTGCCTGCTGGATCAGGTATATGTAAAAGCAGAAGACGGCAAACAGTCCGTATCCAACTATGTTGCACAGGTTGCTAAGGAAAACGGTGCAAACATCACGATCAAAGGCTTCGTACGTTACGAGACTGGCGAAGGAATCCAGAAGAAAGAAGAGAACTTCGCTGAGGAAGTAGCAAAACAGATGGCTGGAAACTAGGTGAATCAAGTCCGTAGGACGCAGATGAACCGTATGTTGGAAGCTATGCAGCGTTGCTTAGCGAACCGAGCCTGAAAGGCGAAGGTGAGGTTAGCAACAGTCGCATGGGCATGTAAGCGAAGTTTGCAATAAATTAAGATCTAAAATTTTGGAGGCTCCAAAAGCCTTATAAACACAGCATTTTCTAGTGGTTATAAGGTTTTCGGGGTCTTTTTCATATCAAATGGAAAATGGCGGAAATATCGTTAAAAACCGCTGAAAACCGTCAAAAATCACGTCAAATTGAGTATTACTCGATGCACCTGTTACCGAAATGCTTAAACGAAGGATGGCAGACCAGCGGCAGCATGAGGATTTTCTCAATGACCGCCAGAGGGCGGAGGTTTCGGTTGTAAAGAGAGACAAGGATACCTCAAACGGCCTGCAGGGTGGTATTTTCGGGCTGTATGCCGCAGGGGATATGGTAAATGCGGATGGTGCGGCAGTGGTAGCAAAAGATACCCTGATTGAGAAAGCAGTCACAGGTGCTGAGGGGACGGCAAAATTTACCGCTGACCTTCCGGTTGGGTTCGCCTATTATGTAAAAGAAATCCAGGCTCCGGACAAGTACATAAGAAATACGGAAGATGTTTATTCTTTTGATTTTTGCTATACCAATGATGAGGAAGCGAAGGTTATATTTTCACATACTTTTTTCAATGAAAGAGTGGACGCAGCGGTCACACTGTATAAAAAAGATGCGGAAACGGATACCAATCAGCCGCAGGGAGATGCGTCTTTGGAAAATGCGGTCTATGGCTTATATGCCCGCAATGACATTGTGCATCCGGACGGAAAGACAGGCGTACTTTATAAATCAGGCGAACAGGTTGGGACGCTGACTACAGATAAAGAAGGCAAGGCCCGGATCGAAAACCTGTACCTGGGAGAATATTTTGTAAAAGAGATCACGCCGCCTGCAGGTTATCTTGCGGATGAAAACGAGTATGACTTGGTGTGCAGTTATGAGGGAGATCTGGTTGCTATAGTAGAGCGTGACTGCACATCTCCGGAACAGGTAAAGAAACAGCCGTTCCAGATCATCAAAGCGGCCAATAACGGGGAAACGGACGCAGAGTTATTGAAAGGAGCAGGATTTACTGCCTATCTGCTTTCTTCTCTTCCGGTAAAAGAGGATGGAAGTTATGACTTTTCTTCTGCAGAACCGGCAGTGATCGGAGAAAACGGTGCGACAGAAATTTTTACGGACGAAAAGGGGTATGCGGTTTCTATTCCGCTCCCATTCGGTACATACCTGGTAAGGGAAACCACGACGCCCCACAATTATAAGCCGGTGGATGATTTCATTGTGCGGATCACGGAGCATAAGCCGACAGAACCGCAGGTATGGCGTGTGCTGCTGGATGATGAATTTACGGCGAAGCTGAAAATCGTAAAGCAGGATGATGAAACAAAGAAAGCTGTCCTGGCTGCGGGTACGGAGTTCAAAATCTATGACCTTGATAATTTCTAAGGAAAGAACCGAAGGTGGGTTGAATAAGGGGGCAGCTTTTTGT
>JAUNGB010000205.1 GCA_030524715.1 Eubacteriales bacterium
AAATCATCAATCCTGTGGCTGATACGGTGGCAACCGCTACATTTCAAGGTGCAGATGTTGACTGGTACATCAAGGCAGATGATATTGTCTTGAAGAATAAGAACAGTCAACCAGCAGGAAATAACCACGCTCCCAACAATCCACAGCATAAGAAACAAGGATAAAAAATAAGAAAGCATGAAAAAGCATTGCTTTCGTGATAATATTCTGATAAAATTAGGATAGAATAAATGATATGAAAGGAGTGCATGAACATGATACAAATTAGACCTGTTTCTGACCTTAGAAATAAATTTCCAGAGATTGAAACTATTGTAAACAGTGGAAAACCTGTATATCTCACAAAAAATGGATATGGAGCAATGGTCGTATTAAGTCTGGAAGAATACGCAAGTCTGACTGACAGTATCGAGATGAAACTTGATGAAGCTGACAGACAGGCAGCAATGACAGAAGAAAGACTTTCCCATGAAACAGTTTTCAGTAATGTAAGGAGTGCGGTGCATGGAAAATAAATCCTATCAGCTTAGGTATTTACCACTGTTTGAACAGGATTTAATCAGCACAGCGAATTACATTAGCAATGTTTTAAAAAATGAGGACGCAGCATTACGATTAATTGATGATGTTGAAGCCGCTATTTTGGAAAGACTGAACAATCCTGTTGCTTTTGAACCGTACCATTCTGCTAAAAAACGTGACTATCCATACTATCGAATCTATGTAAGAAATTATGTAGTTTATTATGTGGTGATTGATGATATAATGGAAGTACGCCGCTTGATGTATGGTGCAAGAGATACAGACAGACATTTGTAATAGAATAAAGATTCACATGAGCAGTAAATCTATAAGGTTTGCTGCTTTTTTCATGGAAAGGAGGATTTTATATGCCACAATTCAATAAACGTGGGAATCGTATCAGAGCCAGTGACAAGTCACTGGTTTTTCGTTTCTCGGCTGGTTCGCTGTTCCTGCTGTTCCTTGCGGTGTTTATGCTGCTGAATCTAAAAACAATCATCACAACAGATTGGAAAGCAATCTCACTTTTTCAAGATGGCAGCGTGCATATTTCGGTCACGCCATACATGGTGACTACGATAATTATATCGGTTGTGCTCTGCGTGCTGGTTGCTCTTTTTTACCGCAGATTCCAGTATGACAGAGTGAAGCAACTCTTTCACCGTCAAAAGCTGGCACGCATGATTTTAGAGAATGGCTGGTATGAATCGGAAATGACACAGGACAGCGGATTCTTCAAAGATTTACCAGCGTCCGGCAAAAAAGAGAAAATCACCCACTTTCCAAAACTGTATTACCGTATGGAACATGGACTATTGTATATCCGTACAGAAATCACGTTGGGGAAATATCAAGACCAGCTCCTACATTTGGAAAAGAAGCTGGAAACAGGCTTGTACTGTGAACTGGTGTCTAAAGAATTAAAGGACAGCTACGTTGAATATGTGCTGCTCTATGATATTATCGCAAACCGTATCACCATTGATGAAGTACAGGCTGAACATGGCAGCCTGCGTCTGATGAAAAATGTCTGGTGGAAGTATGACAAGCTCCCCCATATGCTGATTGCTGGCGGCACTGGTGGAGGAAAGACGTATTTTATCCTCACACTCATTGAAGCTCTGCTCCGCTGCAATGCGGTCATGTATATCTTAGACCCAAAGAACGCTGACCTTGCGGATTTATCCGTTGTCATGCCGGAAGTCTGGTACA
>JAUNGB010000206.1 GCA_030524715.1 Eubacteriales bacterium
GCATATTTGCTGGCTTTTTTTATTTTATGAAAAACTTGACAAATTTTTTATTACGTTTTTGACATTATGGTGCTATGGTGCTATAATGTCAAGGAGGTGACAAACTATAAATAGTCAAGGGTTTTTTTGAAATTTTTGATTTTGTAAAAAAGGGTAACTTTAATAAGCCATCCGAATACACCGTATTTCGGATGGAACAGATACTTCTACGAAAGCAACATATTAGCGAAGCTTCTGAACATTAAAGTCAACATCCTGCCTCTCCAATGCATAGATGACTCTGATGAGTTTCTTCGCAACGTGAGTAATTGCTACTCGGTGCGGCTTACCTTCCCCTCGTTTCTTGGCATAGTAAGTAGCAAAAGTCATGTCAAAACGAATTAAAGGCAGACAGCAGTTAATAAGGGTATAACGGAGCTGAGATGAACCACGTTTGACCATCCTGCCTCCGTGGGATTCGGTGCCTGAATCGTTGATGCCAGGCTCTATTCCGGCAAAAGCAAGCATCTGTCCTGGATTGGAAAAGTTTGATATATCACCGTACTCAGAATAGATCACAGCGGCAGATAAAGGGCCAATACCGGGAACAGACATGTAATGAGGGTGTACCTCGTCAATCAGTTTATGAATTTCTTTTTCAAGAGTGCCAATCTCTTTAGCGAGAGATTTATATAGAGCCATCAGGCTGTTCAGTTCAATCTCAAAGATAGAATTGTTGACGCCGACAGTATTGGCAGCCAGTTCTTTTAATTGCAGAAACTGTTGCGGAGAAAATTTCCCTCTGGACAGAGAACGGAGTTTCTCATAGGATGCAGAATTCATATGAGCCATTTTTTCTGGTGTTCCATAGTTTTCAAGCAAGTAAAGAGCTGTTTTAGACAGACGCTCATGAAAGAATGGTTTGAATTCAGGAAAAGTATGATCCAGCACGTTTGTAATCTTGACAAGATAAAAAGAACGCTGGCGGATCAGCTTATCCCGTAAACGAGTGAATGACTTTAGGGAATAAGCGTGGTAAAATCCTTTTGAATGGGGTTTGTACTCAACAGTCATTAACCAACGAGCGATTGATTCACAGTCAACAGAGTCGGTTTTGGTACGCCTAAGTGTTGTTGATTTCTTGTATTCCTTGATAAGAACTGGATTAACTTCCATGAAGCTGTGGTGGGCATTTTCAAGGAAGAGTTCAAGGTTGAGAGCATAATGGGCAGTTGATTCAAACCCTATTTTTATGTCTTCAGGGTTGGAGAGAGAATTAAGAGAAATAAGCAGTTGTTCAAAGCCGGCCTTATCGTTTTTGATGGTAAACTTTGAAATAACTTTTTGGTCAGCTGCAGAAATAATGCAGCAATCGTGTTTGTACTTGGAAATATCGATTCCAACAAAGTACATGGACATGTTAGAATACCTCCTGATATGTATTATGGCACTGCTGTCTTCCACAGAGAATCCGGCTGTGTAATCACGTAAATAGAAACGTCGGGGCGTTAACAAACTGATTAACAGTAATAGACGAAAAACTGTGGTCTGAGTCACCTCCGAACAGTCAAGGCTGTAATTTTATAGGTACAGATCCACAGTGCCTAAGTAAATATATCAGAAAAGGATTGAATAACCCAGGAGAACCTGGGAGAAAGGAGAAATCCAATCACTTTCTAATATGATTGGATTATACGTGATTTTTATGGCTTATTTCTTAAAAAAGACAAATAACAAAAAAGGTACTTATC
>JAUNGB010000207.1 GCA_030524715.1 Eubacteriales bacterium
AAGTGTGAATCTGTAACTTGAATTTTGGGCGCACTATCCCCTTGGTGGAAAAACTCTCTTTAAAAAAAGTTTATCCGGCTTGTGCGGCACATTGCTGCTTTATGAGTTTTAAGGTTTCCGGGTCAGCTCCCTGCTCTCTTAGGAACTGGAGGGTGTTGTCAAGGGTAAGAACAACTGGTTTCTGCTTTTGGGGATGGACTGTGGCTTCGTAGTCATCCGGATGGAAATCCTCGTTATCTGACAGCATATGGTAAATGCTGGTAAGCATCATTCTTGCAACGGCAATGATCGCTTTTTTCTTACCGCGGCGTTTTGCGAGGCGCTGGTACTTGATTGCGAAATAGGGTTCTTTCTTACTTTTTACAGCGGCAAGGGCGCACTGTATAAGTAATGGTTTCAGATATTGTCCTGCTTTGGAGCATCTGGTAGATTTTTTCTTGTTGGCACTCTCATTATTGGCAGGGGTAAGCCCAGCCCAGGAACACAGATGCCTGTCAGATTCAAAGACGGACATATCAGCGCCAATCTCTGAAAGGATGAACAACGCGGACAGCTCAGAGATTCCGGTAACCGTTGCAATCCGCTTAATCTGGGTGTCATACTGGCGGCTCCGAAGAAAAAGTTCCGCTTCAATCTCATCGATGGATTTGTTGATGAAATCCATATGGGCTTTTGCATGGGTCATTTTGAATTTTTGTTCTTCCAGGATATGATATCCGTGGACAGCGTCCATGACTTCGTCTTTGGAAGCCTTAACCCGGCGGTCAATCAAAGAACGGCATTTTTCTTCATCAAAGGGTTCATCGGAAAGGAGATAATCCATGATACGGGTAGCGGAAAGACCGAAAGGATCTGTAAGGACACAGTCAATCCGGATACGTGAAATAGTCATGCTGTTCTGGAAACGGTTCTTCTCTGCCGTACGCATATAAGAAAGCTTCAGACGATAGCGCGACAGCTCCCGGAGAGCACGAATGTCTGCCGGTGGAATAAAAGAGGCTTTGACGATATCAAAGCGGAATAGGTTGGCGATCCATTTCGCATCACGCTTGTCGGTCTTTTTGCCTTTGATGGCTTTCACATATTTGGGGTGTGTAAGGACGACATGCATATGCGGTTCAAGGATATTAAAAATTGGGATCCAGTATTTACCTGTGGATTCCATACAGACATCGTGACAGTCCTGTGCGAGAAGCCAGTCGCGCAGGGCGGCGATATCTGAATTGGTGGTGTTAAAGACTTTTGTCTTGTAAGAAGCCGTCAAGGTGACAGGGTCAGAAGTACAGACAGCGGCAACGACCGATTTTTTATGTACATCCAGACCGGCACATTTAGGGCGGATTACTTCAAACTGCTGTGTATCCATAGTTTTTCTCCTTTCGTAAAGGGATGAGAGCATAAAAAGAGGACAGCAACATTGACTGTCACCCAAGCGAAAAGACTTATCTCAGAACCTATAGGTTCTGCCATCTTAAATGATAAGTGTACGGACTCGAGGTCTCAATTGTTTGTGCTTGAAAAGGATGACGGCACATATAAATATTCGGGATAAGAGGGTCTTTCGCCACTCACCACGCCGTGCTCTGTAGTATACTGATGTCCTCAAGGATAGTATAGCACGAAAAGAGAATAAGAGAAACTGTAAACTGGCTGGATTCATGCATTGTTTGTGCCGGAAGGCAGGAACGACGCAAGGAGGGCATGCCTTCCGGCATGTTAAAAA
>JAUNGB010000114.1 GCA_030524715.1 Eubacteriales bacterium
GGCTTTAGTAGCATAGACACATTGTGCAGTTTTTTAAATTTGCTCATTTATAGTAAATATCATAGTAGGGGAGCTGTTGGATCAACTGTGGAATATTCCGGTCAACAGAGTATTCTGCATTAACGATCTGGAGAAAATCCTGCCTGTCAAAGGGACTTACAACAATCCGATGAATATATTCCCTGGAGGGATTGGAAGAGACTGTTGTATTCAGCATATCAGTAGCCATGGAGGCAACCTTATTGTATCTTGCGGATTCTCTGGAAGTAAGGAAAAATCTGGAAATCTGGTCATTTGTCTGGCACCATTTGAGAAGGCCTGTAAGATTGTCCAAATGATTATTGATGTTTTCGGCCAGCAGTTCCAGAGAAGTTTCCGCAGACTGTACCATGGTTTTCTGCAGATCTCTGTAAAACAGAAGATAGCTGACAGAAGAAATACCAATTCCAAGAATCAGGACTAATACAAGGGTGACGAGAAATAGGCTTCCGCGAATGGTCTTAAAAAAAGGTCGTTTCATTATAATGCTCCGTTAAATAATAATGCTATGTAAAACAGCAGTGTCAGAGGTTTGGAACAATTGAAGTATATCATAAAAAAATTTAATTTACTATACAAAAAAACGAAGAGCTTTTTGCCCCCAAACAGAGAAAAATGAAAGCTTTTTACAGGGGACTGATAAAAATGGAAGGTTTTGTGAGAAATTTTACAGGAAAATCAATAAGAGGCGAATGTTCCATGGAGTTTTGCTTTGCTTGCGATATTCAAAAAAAGGAAAGGTTTCTCATAAAAAATGCCATGGAATCCGGAAAGTCAGGGAGATATAATTCTTACATCAGCTACAGAAAAAATTTAAGGAGGATAAGAAATCATGAGAAAGAAATTTCTGAGCGTATTGCTGGCTGCCGGCATGGTGATGGGAACTATGGCGCCGATGACGGTTATGGCGGAGGAAGAAAACGTAACGCTGAACTGGGCGTTGTGGGATGAGAAGACAGCGACTTATTGGAGCGCTGTTGCAGATGCCTATATGGAAGAGCATCCGAATGTTACTATTGAAATGACTGATCTGGGTTCTTCGGATTATATGACAGTTCTTGCAACAGATCTTTCCGGGGAAGGTTCTGATTTTGATGTGGTTACTGTAAAGGATGTTCCCGGATATGCTACGTTGGTTGCCAAAGGTGTGTTGGAAGATCTGAGCGAAAGGATCGAAACAGATGGAGTGGATACTTCCCTTTATAATGGAACCACAGAACAGGTAAGTGTGGACGGAAGTCTGTATGAATTGCCTTTCCGAAGCGATTTCTGGGTACTCTATTATAATAAGAAGCTGTTTGATGATGCGGGTGTAGACTATCCCACCAATGACATGACGCTGGAGGAATACGACGCTTTGGCCAGAAGCGTTACCAAACAGGGCTTCGGAAATGACCAGATTTACGGTGCACATTATCATACCTGGAGAAGCGCTGTACAATTGTTCGGTATTCTGGATGGTGAACATACCGTGCTTGACGGAAACTATGATTTTACAAAACCATACTATGAAATGATCAAGAGCCAGGAAGAGGACGGTGTATGCAGAACCTATATTGATACGAATGCTTCCCAGCTTCATTACAGCGGAGCGTTTTCTGAAGGAAATACCGCTACCATGAATATGGGTTCCTGGTATATTACAACCCTGATTTCTGAACTGGAAAACGGCAACTATGATAAAGAGCTTGTAGGCGACTGGGGAATTGTCAAATATCCTCATCCGGAAGGTGTAGAAGCGGGAACCACGTTAGGTACAATTACCGGACTTGCAATCCCCAAATCTTCTGATAATAAAGACGTGGCATGGGATTTTATCAAGTATGCGTGCGGTGAAGAAGGTGCGGAGGTAGTTGCTGCTACAGGTACCTTCCCGGCAATTATGAATGACAGCGTAGTAGAAGCGATCGCCGGTCTGGAAGGCTTCCCGCAGGATGAGAACAGCAAGGAGGCATTAAAAACAGCCCAGATTTATCTGGAAGCTCCATACGATGCCAATATCACAGAGATCAATACAGTGCTGGATACTTATCATAAAGATATTATGAACGGAGACACCTCTATTGACGATGGTATTGCAAAAATGAATGAAGAAGTAGGAAAAATTCTCGGCAATTAAAGAAAAGTAAGGGAGAAAAGGAATCGGGGACAGCAGACCTGAAGCCGGTTCCTTTTTTGCGCCCTGATCCCGGAAAAATTCCGGTTTGGAAAGGAGAGATAAGATGAGTGAAGCGGAAAGGAGCAGAAAGCGCCGTGACAGGAAACGTGCTCTGGTGGCGTATTCTTTTATTGCGCCTAACTTTATAGGCTTTGCGGTATTTACACTTGTTCCGATTATTTTTGCATTTGCACTTGGATTTATGAAATGGGACGGCAGCAACGCCATGCAGTTTGTGGGTCTGGCGAACTTTGCCAAGCTGAAGGACGATACGTTTTTCTGGGCTGCCCTGAAAAATACGATCATCTATTGTATCGGAACGGTTCCTCTGACGATGATCGCGTCACTGGCCCTGGCCATTGTTTTGAATCAGAAGGTAAAGGGCAGGGGAATTTTCAGAACAGTGGCATTTTTTCCGTATGTAGCGTCGCTGGTAGCTATTACGGCTGTATGGCAGATGATCTTTCATCCGAGCAAAGGCCCTGTCAACGCTATATTGTATTATGTGTTCCATATGGAAAAGCTTCCCAACTGGTTTGGAGGAGATCTGATTCTTCTTACTATGATCCTGTTCAGCGTATGGAGGTTTATGGGCTATTACATGGTCATATATCTTGCCGGCCTTCAGGGGATTTCCGCGGAGCTTTATGAGGCATGCAGCCTTGACGGAGCGACGACCTGGGAAAAATTCCGGTATATTACCTGGCCTCAGCTTCGTTCCACTACATTTTTTGTAGTAGTTATGCTTACCATTAGCTGCTTTAAGGTATATGACGTAGCGGTTATGCTGGCCGGAGGCGGAGACGGCAAGCTGGGAACCTCATCTACCGTACTTGTTTATTATATTTATCAGAAGGCTTTCCAGGAATGGGATCTGGGATATTCCAGCGCAGTCGCTATGGTATTATTTGTACTTGTCCTTATTATTACGCTGATCCAGTTCCGCGGGGAAGCAAAGTATGAAAAAGAGTGACGAGGAGGAGAAGCATGAAAACAAAATCTGCATCAAAAAAGCGTATGATCGGAAAAATCTGTTTGTATGCCATATTGATTATTATTACCATGTTAATGCTGGTGCCATTTTTGTGGATGCTGTCGGCTTCCATTAAGTCTAATACGGAAGTGTTCCAGATGACGCCCTTCCGCTGGATCCCCGAGGTTCCGAAATGGGAAAACTATATTGATATCTGGACAAAAATTCCACTATTAAAGTTTATCAGCAACACGGTGCTTTTAACGATAATCGTAACATTTCTTCAGCTTTTGACCAGCAGCTTTGCCGCGTATGCATTTTCAAAACTGGAGTTCCGGTTTAAAAACGGTCTGTTTCTGGCGTACATAGCCACTATTGCCATGCCATGGCAGGTATATATGGTGCCGCAGTTTATTATGATGAGAAAAATGGGACTTAACGATACATTACTGGCAATGATCTGCCTTCAGGCATTTTCTGCTTTCGGCGTGTTCATGATGAAACAGTTTTATGCGGGAATCCCGGACTCTCTGTGCGAGGCTGCCCGTATTGACGGGATGAGCGAATACAGAATTTATGCAAGTATTATGCTGCCTTTATCAAAGCCCGCGCTTTCCACACTGACGATTTTTACTTTTGTAAATACCTGGAATGACTATCTGGGACCATTGATTTATTTAAAAACAGAGTCAAAGAAGACTATTCAGCTGGGACTTCGTATGTTCATCGGCCAGTATTCTTCCGAGTATGGACTAATCATGGCAGGCTCTATTATAACTTTGATCCCGGTAGTGATCGTATTCCTGTGTCTGCAGAAATATTTTGTGGAAGGTGTGGCTGCAACGGGAGTAAAGGGTTAGTTACTGTCCATTCAGCATTACTGGGCACAAGCCCGGGCAGCCGGTGCACGCTTGGGAGTGAACAGTAATAAGGGTTAAACAGGAAACAGTATTTACAGGCAAACGGGAGGTATGATATGTTATATCCGAAATTAAATGATGCAAGAGCTTTGATAGATCTGTCCGGGATCTGGGATTTCAAACTTGATGACGGAACCGGCTTCGACAGCGGGTGGATAGAGAAGCCCTTTCTCAATCCTGTAAAGATCGCCGTTCCGGCATCTTATAACGATCAAATAGAAGGCGTGGATTTCAGGGATCATTATGGATGGGCATTTTACCAGAAGGAACTGATGATTCCCCAAATGCTTCTGGAACAGAGGATCGTGCTGCGTTTTGGGGCCGTTACACATCAGGCAAAGGTATATTTGAATGGAAAGCTGCTCTGCGAACACAAGGGGGGATTCCTTCCTTTTGAAGCGGAGATCAACGGGTATGTTCATCCGGGAAAAAATTTATTGTGCGTGGCGGTAGATAATCGTGTGGATTATTCCACCCTGCCTGTTGGAAATGAGGTGGGAGCCGCTTTTTTCGGAGCGGACCTGCCTGACATTCCCAGTGTAAATATGACGAAGCAGAAGCCTCATAACGCCCCGAATTTTGACTTTTTTAATTATGCAGGGATTCACAGGCCTGTTAAGATGTATACGACTCCGTGGAACTATATTGAGGATATCGTAATAGTTCCGCGTATTACGGGAAAGGATGCGGAGGTTCGGTATACGGTAAGCTGCGTGGGAGAAGGGGAGGCCTTTGTAAAAATCTACGATGAAGAAGGAAAGCTGACAGCAGAAGCCTCCGGAAAAGAAGGAATGCTCTCTATTCCTGACGCCCGGCTGTGGGAGCCGGGAAATGCCTATCTGTATACTGCGCATGTGGAATTTGGCGACGATGTATATGAAGAAGAGTTTGGAATCCGCTCCGTGGAAATTAAAGGAACACAGTTTCTGATCAACGGGAAACCCTTTTACTTTAAGGGCTTCGGGAAACATGAAGACAGCGAGGTTCATGGACGGGGAATGGACAATGCCATGAATGTAAAGGATCTGTCTCTGATGAAATGGCTGGGCGCAAATTCCTTCCGAACATCCCATTATCCGTATGCAGAGGAAATGATGAATCTGTGCGACCGGCTGGGCATTGTAGTAATTGACGAGACTCCTGCTGTAGGATTGAATTTTGGCTGGAATGACGAGGGATATGCCAAGTTCCGGACAAAGGAGCACCATGAACAGGTCATCAGGGATCTGATCGCAAGGGATAAGAATCATCCCTGTGTTGTGGTGTGGTCTATCGCAAATGAGCCGGATACTGAGAAACAGCCAAAAGCAGCCCATGATTACTTTAAGCCTTTGTATGACCTGGCACACGCCTGCGATCCTCAGAATCGTCCGGTTTCGCTGGTTATCTGCCAGAATGATTATACAAGAGACATTACGGCTCCGGAAATGGATATCGTTTTTGCCAATCGTTATTATGGCTGGTATGTATTTGGAGGAGACCTGGATGCTGCCGAGCGGGCTATGAGGGAAGAGATGAAATATTGGAAGAATCTTGGAAAGCCGTGGATGATTACAGAGTACGGAGCTGATACAGTGGCGGGCATCCATATGGCAACGCCGAATATGTTCAGCGAAGAGTATCAGGTGGAATACTATAAGAGAATGAATAAAGTACTTGATGAGTGTGATTTTGTGGTAGGCGAGCATACCTGGAATTTTGCTGATTTTGCAACAGTGCAGGGAACTTTGCGTGTAGATGGAAACAAGAAAGGAATGTTCACCAGGCAGCGCAGGCCGAAACTGGCCGCACATTATTTTAAAGAACGCTGGCATAGTATTCCTGATTTCAACTATAAGACTGCAAAATAAAAAAAGCCCCATGGATGCTCCATGGGGCTTCTCTCGTCATAACATCATACAATTCAATTTAAACAGTATTATGAATGATATTTTAAATCAGATGATATTTTAAATCAAATGATGTTTTTAATTGATATACATTTTAAATAATATCGTCACGTCTGATATATCCGGGCTTCTGAGGGTCGGCAACGATTTCTTTTGCGTGGATAACCTGAGCCCACTTGTCAACTACCTGATTTTCGATATGTACATCTTCACCGATAATAGAGTTTGCAAGAACCACACAGTTCTTTACAACAGCGCCCTTTTTGATCTGGCAGCCGCGTCCTACAACACAGTTTTCGATGCTGCCTTCAATGAGACATCCATTGGAGACTACGGAATTCTTTACTTCTGCGCCGTCGAAATACTGGGTCGGGCAGGAGTCTGTGGTTCTGGTGTAGATCGGCCATTCCGGATCGAACAGATCAGTCGCCTGATTGAAGTCGATCAGCGCAAGGTTTGCATCGAAATAGCTCTTGAAATCGGTAATGGTTGCAAAATATCCGCGATGTGCAATGCCGCGTACATCAAGGTTTTCACACTCGATATTTACGATCTGAGGCAGTGTGTACATGGAGGATAATTTTTTGGCCTTTCTGATCAGCTCTACGAAGAGATCCTTCTTTAATACATAGGTATCCATGAAGATATTGCGTTCGTCTTCATTTCCGCGGTTCTTTGCGATGGATTCCACACCCTTCTGTCTGTTCAGATTCAAGACGTCACAGTTTAAGTAAGAGTCTCTTGCGTTGTCAACCTTGTGATATAACAAAGTAATATCAGCGCCGGAGGAAATATGAGTCTCAAGAAGAGAATCAAAGTTCTGGGTATAAACCATGTAATTCGGAGCGATGACTACATACGGCTGGTGCATTCTTTCGATGATCTCGATGTTCTCATAGAAAGCTGCGATATCTGTATTATAGAAATCATTTGCGGAGCTTGTCTCAGAGAAGAGAAGCTGCAGCTTGCCGCGTTTAGAGTTAATATTGTAGTGACGGCCTGTTCCAAGGTGCTCAGCCAGGGAACGAGGTTTTCTTCTTGCATATACCTGAATACGGTCAATGCCGCTGTTGCTCATATTGGAGATCGGGAAGTCGATGACACGGTATCTGCCAAGGAAGGAGAAGGCGCCCAGTGAACGGTAATCCTGCATTCCTTCTACTTTAATGTGAGTTGCGGATGAAGTTACGATTCCGAATGCTTTTGCCATGTTATTCTACCCCCTTAACATTTTTTGCAACAAGTTCGATATTTTCGCTGTCTGCGCTTCCTACAACAGCATTCTTGCCGATGGTAACACCGTCGGCTACCAGTGCGCGTGTAATGACTGCGCCTTCTTCTACAACAGAACCCGGCATGAGAACAGTATCGATAACCTTAGCGCCTGCACCTACAACAGCGCCGGTAAACAGTACGGAGTTCTTTACTTCGCCTTCAATACGGCAGCCCTGGGTGATAAACGCGCGGTTGATCTTAGCATCCGGTCCGATGTACTGCGGAAGAGCAGTAACGTCTTCTGTATAAATCTTCCAGGTAGAATCATGCAGATCCAGTTCATTCTTCTCATCCAGAAGATCCATATTTGCTTCCCATAAGGAATCGATAGTTCCTACATCCTTCCAGTATCCTTCAAATTCGTAGGCGATCAGGGTTTTGCCGTCGTTCAGGAGCGTCGGGATGATATCCTTACCAAAGTCATGGTGAGAATCAGGATCATTCATGTCTGCGATCAGAAGCTGACGGAGAGTCTTCCAGTTAAAGATATAGATACCCATGGAAGCCAGCGTGCTCTTAGGCTGTGCAGGCTTTTCTTCAAACTCGATGATGCGGCCCTTGCCGTCTGTATTCATGATACCGAAGCGGCTTGCTTCCTTGAGAGGAACGCTGATAACGGCGATAGTCGCGTCTGCATTCTTCTCCTTATGGCATGCCAGCATTTTCGCATAGTTCATCTTGTAAATATGGTCGCCGGAGAGGATCAGAAGATATTCCGGGTCATAGCTGTCAATAAAGTCGATGTTCTGTGAAATGGCGTCTGCTGTTCCACGGTAAACGTCCAGGTTTGCGTCTGCTTTTTCACGAGGTGGGAGTACGAATACTCCGCTGTCCTTTGTATCCAGGCCCCAACGGCGTCCTGCCGCAACATAGCTGTTCAGAAGAACAGATTCGTACTGCGTCAGTACACCGACGATATCAATTCCGCTGTTGGCGCAGTTGCTCAAAGGGAAATCGACGATACGGTATTTGCCGCCGTATGAAACAGCGGGTTTTGCCACTTTGTTTGTCAGATCATGCAAACGACTTCCCCGGCCGCCGGCCAGAATCATTGCTAACATATTGTTTTGTTTCATTGTGAACCCTCACTTTCCTTTTATATGCATATATTATACAATTAATTGGCGTATCTTTCCACAATTTTATGTAAAAAAATCATAAATTCTTTGGAATTTTTCAGCCGCATTTAGGCATATAGGCCAGAACGGCTGAGAAAATAAGGAAATTTTGTGAATAACTGGACGAAAGCATATGGATTACGTTATAATAACAGGGTTAAGAGGAAATTATAGGATTATAGATGTGTGTAAAACACAGGATAAACAAATTTCTAGGATGAGAGGGATAACGTGAGCAAGAGGGAAGATTATAAGCGCTTTATCGTGTTCTGTCTGGCCAGTCTGGTGATACTTGCGCAGGCGGCGGTATTCGCTTATGTATGGTATGATTATTACAGAGAATTGATCTTTGAGCCGTTCTGGCGTAAGGGCAACTGGGTGCTGATTGCCATTTACGCGCTGCTGGACGTGATGTTTTCCAAGCTTTACGGCGGATTGAAGGTGGGATATCTCAAAAGGATCGATGTGTTTTATTCTCTGACACTGGCAACGATATGTACCAATGTGGTAACCTATTTTCAGATCACGCTGATCAACCGGTGGTTTCTTCCGCCCTGGCGTATTATCGAAATGACAGGAATCCAGATCGTGATTATTATCGTATGGACCATCGGCTCCCGATACATCTACAGCAGGATATACCGGGCAAGGAGGCTTCTTGTGATCTACGGGGAAAGAGATCCCGGCGATCTCATACACAAGATGGACTCAAGAAAAGACAAGTATAACATTACGGGAAAGGTACATGCAGACGCAGGGGAGAAGGAGATCCACAGGATGATGAAGGACTATGACGGAGTGATCATCTGGGATCTGCCCTCGAATATCCGTAATCAATATCTGAAATATTGTTTCGCGCATTCCATACGCTGCTATTTCAGCCCTAAGATATCGGATATCATCGTTACCGGAAGCGAACGTATCCATTTGTTTGATACGCCGCTCCTTGTTTCCAAGAATATGGGGCTTTCCGTAGAGCAGAGGGCTGCCAAGAGGCTTCTTGACATTGTGGTGTCCGGTATTGGGATCGTTGTAGCCTCCCCGCTGATGCTGATTATCGCGGTTTTGGTGAAAGCCTATGACGGAGGTCCGGTATTTTATTATCAGGACCGCCTGACCATCAAAGGGACGCCCTTTAAGATCTGCAAGTTCCGCAGCATGTGCGTGGATTCTGAGAAGAACGGAGCGCGCCTTGCCTCCAAGCATGATTCCCGTATCACACCGGTAGGGCGTGTGCTGAGAAACCTGCATCTGGATGAGCTGCCCCAGCTTTTTAATGTATTTAAGGGAGAGATGTCCCTGGTAGGCCCCAGGCCGGAGCGCAAGAGTATTATGAAGGAATATCAGAAGGAACTGCCGGAATTTTATTACCGCCTGAAGGTAAAGGCAGGCCTTACAGGATATGCGCAGGTTTACGGAAAATATAACACAACGCCCTATGACAAGCTGAAGCTGGATCTGTATTATATAGAGAACTATTCCTTTTTGCTGGATATCAAGCTTCTGTTCATGACTGTAAAGATCTTCTTCCAGAAGGAGGTTTCGGAGGGCGTGGAGGATACGCAGGTGAACGCCCTGAAGGATTCTTCCCTGTCTGAATCGGCTGCAAAAGAGGAACCTTCCGGGGACGCTGCCTCAGATAAAAGAATATCCTGAAGGAAGAGGAAAGAGGATGAAGCATATGGAACAGCCATTGGTTTCTGTGATCATGCCTGTTTATAACGGCAGAAAATATATCAGGCAGGCTGTGGAATCTGTTTTTGACCAGGCTGTTCCGTTGGAACTTCTGGTAATAGATGACGGTTCCACGGACGGGACGGAGGAAGAACTGGCTCCTTACATGGAACGGAGAGATTTCCGCTATCTGAAAAATCATAAAAATATGGGAGCCGCAGGCTCCCGCAACCGGGGCGTCCGGGAAGCGAAGGGGAGATACATCGCGTTTCTGGATGCGGACGACTGGTGGGAGAAAGGAAAGCTGAAGGAACAGCTTGACGTCTTAAAGAAAACAGGGTATGTGCTCTGTTCTACGGGAAGAGAATTAATGAAGCCTGATGGGACCTCCGCGGGGAAATATATCCCGGTAAAGCAGACCATTACCTACCGGGATCTGCTGAAGCATAATAGCATTAATTGTTCCTCTGTTCTGGTGGAACGTGAGGCGGCGCTGCGTTTTCCTATGGAGCATGATGACAGCCACGAGGATTATATTACCTGGCTTAGGATCCTGAGAGAATACGGCTGTGCGGCAGGAATCGACAGGCCCTATTTAAAATACCGGTTGAGCGAAGGCGGGAAGTCCCGCAACAAGCTGAAATCCGCTGCCATGACGTACCAGGTTTACCGGTATATAGGCTATGGACGGCTGAAAAGTGCTGTGTTCTTTGTATCTTATGCGGTTCATGGCATCTGGAAATACCGTTAGCAGGAGGGCATTATGGGAAAAGCAAAAAATCTGCTGATGACGCAGGTATCTAAGCATCTGGAGAACAGAAAACCGGATCCGTATGTGTGGGTTTTTTCTTCCGTAGATAATTGTCATTATAATTATAATTCCAGATATTTATTTGAATATGTAAAAGAGAACCTGAAGGAGGTCACTCCTTATTTTGTTATAAATGACGACGGGCTCCGGAGAGAGCTTTCGGAGAAATACGGGGAACAGTATTTTATCGAAACCGAAACGCCTGAAGGGATCCGCATAGTGCTTGGGGCGGGCGTGTGGTTTACTTCCGCGGGACTGCCTGTCTATGGAACCGGCCTTAAGAAAAATCGCCTGATCATTAACCTCTGGCATGGAGTGCCGCTGAAAAAGATTGCCCTTCTGGATCCGAATCTAAAAAAAATCGCGAGGATTTATTTTAAAAAGATTTTTTCGGACAACTATTCCTGTATTGTAACCACTTCGAAAACCTTAGTGCCGGTTATGGCGGAAAGCTTTCATGTGCCCAGAGAAAGGGTTAAGGTCTGGGGACAGCCGAGAAATGACAGGATTTTTGAAAATAGCAGCCTTTGTGAGATCCTTGGGAATATTTACGGAACACTTCCGGAATACAAAAAGGCGGTACTTTATGCCCCCACCTTCCGCGACTACGGAAAAACATGGCTGTTTCCTTTTGAGGATTTTGACGGGGCGAAGCTTGAGAGATTCCTGGAGGAAGAAAAGATGCTCCTTTTTCTCAGGACTCATATTAAAGAAGAAGGAAATGTAAAGCCGTATTTAAGTGAACGTGTGCGTTATCTGGGAAATGACCGGGCGGAGGATATCACAGGATTTCTGAATATTTTTGACCTGCTTGTGACAGATTATTCCAGTATTTATATTGACTATCTTCTGACAGGGAAACCGATAGTATTTCTTCCCTATGATAAAGAGGAATACCTGAACGGAAGAGGAATGAATTTTGATTATGATGATGTGACGCCGGGCCCAAAACCGGAGACGATGGACGAATTTTTACAGTGCCTGAAGGATATGACGGACGGACGGGATAGATGGATGGAAGAACGCGGCAGGGTGAACGGGATGTTCAATGAAGTTACAAATCCCTGTAGCGGAGCCATCTGCCGCCGTGTTTTGAAAAAAATAGAAGCTAGTACTCGAGAATTAGTGCAATGATGTACTAGAGCATGGATGCAGATTGCGGGAATGAATTTTCAAACATGCTCTAGTGCCGGGAGAGGAACAAAATGAATCAGAAATTAAAGTCATGTGCGGCAAAAATACTCAGCAAAAACGATACGGTGAAATATGCGGGGATCCGTGTATGGAATATGATAGGAAGAACCGATTATATCCGGAAATACGCCCGGAAATATCATGTAAAGCAGAAGCTGGTCGTGTTTGAGTCCTTTGGCGGACGTCAGTATAGCTGCAGCCCGAGGGCTTTATATGAGGAACTGTGCAGAAACCCTCTTTATAAAGGCTATAAGAAAATATGGGCGTTTAAGGATCCGGAAAAGCACCATTATCTGGAAAAGGATCCTGACACAAAGGTGGTTGCCTACCAAAGCGAGGCTTATTATAAGGCTTATGCCATGGCGAAGATATGGGTAAGCAACTTCCGTCTTGGCAACGAGCTTCAGCCAAAGAAAAACCAGATCTATATCCAGACATGGCATGGAACCCCTTTGAAAAGGCTGGGGTTTGACATCGAAAATTTCAATGGCTCCAGAGGCGCCCAGAGAGAACTGGAATACCAGTATTCCTCTGATGTAAAACGTTACAGCTATCTGTTAGCCCCGTCACAGTTTTATAAAGAAAAGATAACCAGCGCTTTTGGCCTGGAGAAGATTGGAAAAACAGATATCTTTATTGAGGGAGGTTATCCGAGAAACGATTTTCTTCTTGGACTCACTGATAAGAAAAAAGCAGAATTAAAGGCTCAGATGGATATCCCGGAGAATAAGAAGGTGATTCTTTATGCCCCTACCTGGAGAGAGACAGAGCATGAGCCGGGCTGCGGGTATCGTTATCAGCTGGCTGTGGATTTTGACAAGTGGCGCAGAGCGCTGGGAGAGAATGTGCTGATACTGTACAGAAGCCACTATTTTATCAGCAACTATATCGATCTAAGCCCTTACGAAGGCTTTGTGAGAAACGTATCGGACTATGATGATATCAACGACCTGTACGCAGTCAGCGATATGCTTATTACTGACTATTCCAGTGTGTTTTTTGATTATGCGAATCTGAACAGGCCTATTATCTTTTTTATGTATGATTATGAGCAGTATAAGAATGAACTGCGTGGATTTTATATTGATGAAGGGGAACTGCCCGGGCCGATCGTGAAGGATGAGAAACACCTTCTGAAGGTTCTGCGCGAATATCAGGGCCAGGGCTATGAACAGGTTTACCAGGCATTTAATGAGAAATATAATCCTTACAGGACAGGAAACGGCGCGGCAGTGGTGTGGGACCATGTGCTTCCGAAATGAGAGGCAGATGCGGTCCTGGATTATGGCGCGCCGCCGTCGGCGGGCAGGGCTGCTTTACTGAGGAACGGGAGGCTTTACGGTGATAAAAAGTGTGAATCTGTAACTTGAATTTTGGGCGCACTATCCCCTTGGTGGAAAA
>JAUNGB010000115.1 GCA_030524715.1 Eubacteriales bacterium
ATGGCTTTAGTAGCATAGACACATTGTGCAGTTTTTTAAATTTGCTCATTTATAGGATAGTTCATAAAAACTACAAGAGAAACTGATTTATAAAAAATATTATGAGAGGTAAATACAATACGGGGTGAAAGCGAGATGAAAGAAGAGAAGATCAAGGTGCTGATGTGCGGTTCTGATGTAGCCAATACAAAAGGGGGAATCGTATCGGTAATCAATAATTATTTGGATCGTTCCGTATGGGAGGATGTGGATATCCGATATGTCGCAACCCACAGGGATGGTTCCGGAATACAGAAATTAAAGCTATATCGTAAAGGGCTTAAAGAAATAAAAAAAATACTGGAAGCCGGCGAAGCAGATATCGTACATTTACATATGTCGGAAAGAGGAAGTATTTACCGGAAAACAAAAATCGCGGCGCTTTGCAATAAATATGGAGTTCCGGTTATCATACATCATCATGGCGCGAATTTCTTTGAAAGCGTGTACTCTATGAAAGCCAGAGACAGAGACAGGCTTCAGGAAGTATTGGAAACCGTGAGCATGAACCTCGTGCTGAACAAGGACTTTATGAGAAATCTCAGGAGAATTGCACCCGGGGCCAATATTTCGGTACTGCATAATGGAGTAAAGGTTTCGCCTGTTACGCCAGTGGAAGAAAAAATATATATTACGACCATGGGAAGGCTGGGTCAGCGTAAAGGCACTTATGATCTGATAAATGCCATTGAAGCTTTGGACGGAGAACTGAAAGAAGAGATTCAATTCTGCCTTTGCGGAGATGGAGAAACAGAGAAAGCAGAGGATTTGATCAGGCAGAAGGGACTTCAGAAAAGAATTGCCCATGTGGGCTGGGTAAGCGGCGAAGAAAAGCAGAGACTGCTTCAGAAGACATTGGTGCATATTCTTCCCTCTTATAACGAGGGACTGCCAATGAGTATCCTGGAAACTATGGGAATGGGAATTCCGAATATTGCCACTAATATCAATGGGATCCCGGAAATTATCAGATCGGGAGAAAATGGAATCCTGATAGAGCCGGGGGAACAAAGGCAATTGGAGGATGCGATCTGTGAAATGATAAATAATCCGGAAGTATACAGCAGCTATAGCCGGAAAGCCCTGCAGACAATTCAGGAAGAGTTTACTGTGGATATACATATTAAAAAATTGGCAAAGCTGTACAAAAGGATAGCGGAAGAAAACGCAGAACCGGAAAAGGGGGAGGACATACTGCCGGAGAAGGATGATTTTTCCCCGGAAGAAGGAGAAGAGTTGTTGAAACAGCCAAAAAGAAAAAATGAATTCAGTGACCATCCTAAGCACAGGATAAGGAATCTTTTTATTGCTTTAGGACTCGTGATACTGATTCTGGCGTCCGTAATTTGCGTAAACGAAGTTCAGAATCAAAAGTTCGGCACTACCTTTTATAGAATTTCTTCTTCAAAAATCAAAAATAATGCCAGAGTTGTCCTGCTGACGGATTTGCATAATCACGAATACGGAGAGGAAAATTCAGAACTGGTGGCAAAAATCAGAGCTTTGGAACCTGATATGATTGCTATGGCAGGGGACATGGTTCTGAAGGATGATCCGGATACTTCTGTAGCAGTGGAATTATGCGGGCAGTTATTAAGTATTGCGCCGGTGTACTACAGCCTGGGGAACCATGAAGGAGAAATGATCTATAATCAAAACATTCCGTTGGATACGGAACTGGCGGAAATTGGCGTAAATGTGCTTTACAATGACGCCGTAGAAGCAGATGTAAACGGTAATCAAATGCTGATCGGAGGAGTCGGAACAGCGCCGGAACAGTACGAGGAATATTCGGAAAGTTTTGTCAGCGAATATGAAAAGGCAGATGAATTTAAACTGATGCTGGCTCATTATCCTTCTCTGTTTTATGAATATATGGCGGATACGGATATTGATCTGGCATTGGCGGGACATTTCCATGGAGGGCAGATACAGCTTCCGAAATTCGGCGGCCTTCTGGCGATTCCCCTTGAATGGTTCCCGAAATACTGTGATGGAAAGTTTACATTGGAAAGCGGCGGTACTCTGATCGTAAGCAGGGGCCTTGGAAATTCTCATAAAATCCCAAGGATAAACAATCAGCCGGAATTAGTAGTGGTCGATATCAGACAGTATTAGGAGGAAGAACGATGACATTGATGCTTGTATTGTTGATACCCTGCATTTTAGGGATATTGAGCATTTATTACTATAACAGAATGAAATTGGGAATACGCGAAACCGCTCGTTTGTCGTGGCATTATTTTCTGCATAACAAGGTATTTATTATACTGTTGGCGTGCTGCTATGCTTCTTTTTATATTGCGGTAAGGCTGGCTGCGGCAGCGCCCGGGTGTTACGCGGATATTTACTTGAATTACGACGGCGCGTCAAGTGGGCTTGCTCCAAACGGAACCCGTTATAACGCGGCTGAAATTCTCAGCGACGAGGTGTTGGAGCTTGCTATTGAAAATGGAGATCTGGAAGGGATTACGAAGAAAATGCTGAAGGATTGTCTTGAGCAGAAACCGGCGGACTCGGATTCTCCTGTCATAAGCGCTTCGGACAGCAGTGATAAATACTCTATACAAACGGGATACAGAATTAATTTTCACGACCCGGGTAAGACATTGGATCTGGATGGGGAAACCATTGTAAACGCTGTGGCAAACGCCTATTGCGATTATTTTACAGATGCTTATCTGGATAAGCATACGCTTTTATCTATCAGTGAGGAAGAACTGGAAGAACTGGATCAGATGGATTATCTGGATATGCTGAACTACTTTGAAGTTAAGGCCAGTGAATTACAAAGATATCTGATCGAGTACCGGACACAGAACAGCAGCTATGAATCTTCCGCAACCGGAGAGACTTTCTATTCTTTGTATGATAAAATAGAACACTTTGTTGACATAGAACTGGAAAGATTTAAATCTTATGTTTTGGAGAACGGTGTTTCCAAGGATTCTGAAGCCTATATCAATAAGCTGCGCTATGATAACAAAATGACAGATGTGGACTACCAGAAGGATTGGGCCACTTATGAAACTTATCTGGATGCGGTGGACAGATATCACAGAGAAATGGCAAGGATCGTATTGGTGCCGACAGAAGACGGGGATGAAGAGTTTTACATGTCCAGGACAAAAATAGGGGTGGATTATCTGTCCGATACAGCAGAGACCTATTTAAAGAGCGCCGAAGAAAAGATGCTGGAAATCAATACAAATAAACATGCCATAGAACAGTTGAAAAACGGAAATCCGACGGAAGCGGTTTTTGATAAGGTAGAGAAGACATATGCGAATATGAAGGAAGAACTTGTTGATTTTGCACAGCAGTGCGAGAATCTGATCTCTGAGTATCTTTCTGAGAAAGAGGGCAGTTATCTGGTGGTTACTGTTTCTCAAAGCAGCTTTACAGAAATTATTAATATGAAGCTGATGATACTCTGTACAGCCGTTTTTGCGGTTTTGGCTGACGTATCAGCAATGCTTTGCTGTATGAACAAAGGACAGAACAGAAAAAGAAAAGGATTACACAGCGGACGAAAGGAAAAATTGAAATGAAAAAATTTCAAATTAAGCGTTATCTGAAAAGATTTGCGGTGATCATAGTCCTGTTTGCTGTTTTGGGCACGGCAGTATTTTACCGGTATGAAAGCGGAAGACAATCTTACAGTGCCACTGCAGTGATCAGTTATACCAATGAGGATGCGAAAGAAGGGCTGGCGCCGGACTTATCTGAAATCGATGTAAAGGAAATAAGCTCGGCAAAGGTAGTGGATATGGTATTTCAGGAGCTTGGATTATCCTATACGGATTATTACGTGGGAAATCTCCGGTCCAGAATACAGATTGATCCAGTTACGTCTACTCAAAGCGAACTGATAGAAGAGTCATTAAATAAAGAAGGCGAAGAATATACGCGCAAGCCTACAGAATATGTGATCACCTTTACTGCCAATCATGACGAAGGGGAAGAATTTGCACGGGATTTCCTGAATACTTTAGTGGCTCAGTATACCCTGTATTACAGTGAGAATCATGTAAGCCAGTCTGCGTCAGGGAATAATCTCTCAGAAATTTATACAAAGAATTATGATTATATTGAGATGATGGAAAAAATCGATGAGGTAACAAAGACGACTATGGAATCGATCTCCGGCCGTGCCGCAGCCGACGAACAATTCAGGTCTGTGGAGTCAGGGTATTCCTTCTATGATCTTTATTACCGATTTGACCTGATACGAAAAAATGTGCTTTCGGATATTTTCGCAGAGATCCTGAATAAAAAAATCACGAAGGATCAGGATATCCTGCTTAGCAAATACAATAACCGTATCAGTGAATACGGATTGGAAAATATTAAAAATAATGACGAATCGGAAGAGATCTGGAACATTATTGAATCCTATGTGAATATGATGAAGGAATCCGATAATACGAATATTACATATGAGTATATACTGGATGAGGTATACGATACTTATAACAATTCCGATAGTCAGGATACAGAAAATACAGACAAGAGCAGCACTGCGGATATTGACCGTACAGTAGAATACGATCAGCTGATCTATGATTATGTGGAAGACAGGACTTCCTACGAATATGCTGTTATCGATACGGCTTACTGCACTTATATAAATTCACTTTTCTCCGGAGAAGTGGCGTCCGATGAAGAATCACAGCTTTATATTCAGGAAAGGATCCAGTCGCTGGTGGAAGAACTGAATGAACTATATTCCCTTCTTGCGGTGACCAACGCGGAATATAACAGTTATCTTGGCGCGAAAAATATTAATATTTTAAGCAGCGTGGGCGTACAGGAAAATATTAATCTTAAGTTTTACATGCTTGTTGCCTTTATTGCCCTTCTTCTGGCTGCAAGCATAGCGGCGATCATCTTCGGACGCACAGGAGATATTGTGGATTACTACATGAATATGGATCGCCATCTGGGAATCCCGAACCGGGCGAAATGCGATTCCTTTCTTGAGGATAAGGAGAAACATATTCTGCCGGTTGACTATTACTGCGGCGTTATCAGGGTGGCGAATCTTGGAAGCCTGAATGAGCAGTATGGAAGAGCAGAAGGGGATAAGATCCTGAAATATTTTGCAGATCTCGCCCAGGAAATCTTTTTAATGGGAGACGACAGCTTTGTGGGATATAATGGAAGCGGTATTTTTATGATTATGGGAAGATGCGGCAATAAAGATGTGCTTAACCAGAAGAAGACTTTCTTTGAACTGGCGGTGATAGAAAAGAACAAGGAACAGAAAGCGGAAATTCTGTATCAGATCGGAACCGCTGTTGCAGGGGAAGAGAAGATATTCGATATTCGTAAGCTGAACAGCCGGGCATTTACTTCCGTGGGGAAAGAAGTATATGGCTCTGTTCAGAAAAAGGAAGAGGCTAATGGATAATCTTTCAAAAGTAAAGAAGTATTTTATAGCGGCAGTGTATATGCTGTTGGTGTTTATGATGCTCTATTTAAACCAGGATGGTTTTTTCCTTGGAGGCTTTGGCATTGTCTATGCCTATTTGTTCGGTCTGGCGCTCATTGGATGGGCAATGCTGAGCTTTCTGATTAATCCGCAATTAAATAAGGGGATTCTTGTGGTACGGCAGGTATTTATTCTGTGCCTGCCGTATCTTTTGACATTACTGTATTCTTTTTTTATATGGGCATGGAAGCTTTCGGATTTTTCAAATATTACAAGAGGATTTTTCTACGTTTTTTATCAATTAATCGCTTTTGCGGCTGTGGGAGCCTCTTATTATCTGCTTGGGAAGAATGCGGTCTGGTATTTCTGGGCCATGATGGCTGCCGTGAATATATGGCGTGTTGGCATGGTGATCCTGCAGGATGGCTTTGGCAGCTTTTGGACGGATTTTGTTCTGCTGCTGACCTCTTTTGGAAACGTAACGGGAGAAACGATCAAGCATCTGGAACTTCATGACGCAAACTTTGCGGTGTTTGAATTTCTTATTTTTATATTTGCTTATTTTAAAAAAATTCCTTGCAGATGGCCGGTGATGATCCTGACTGCATTTCTGGCATTGGTGGGATTAAAAAGGATCGCGTTTGCGGGGATTTTGCTGGCGCTGCTTATTATCGGCATAAGCAGGATCGTGAAAAAAGAATATTTAAAATATTTCTGTTATATTGTTGCCGGACTTCTGTGTGTAATGGGAATTGCTTATCTGATCATAGTCCGGACAGGATTGCTTGAAATCTTTCTGGATAAGGCGGAGGTTAATTCCCTGGGAAGGACGGATTTATACCGGTATATAGAGCAATATTACGATTTCGGACTTACCTATATAGGAAATGGACTGGGATATGTTTCCAGGCTGTTGGGAAATATGTCTGAAGAGGCTAAGACGGCTCTGAGCGCAAGCGGTTATACACCGGGAGAATTACATAACGATTTTCTGCGTATTTTGATCGATATTGGCATTCCGGGCTTTGGAATATGGATTTACTCCTTTGTGTTCGGAAGGCTTCGGAGCATGCTGCGGGATGAAAATTATCAAACGGCGGTGATGCTGCTTGCCGGTGTGGCATATTTGTTTGCTACTTATATGACGGATAATACTTACTATTATTACCAGACAAATTTTGTTTTTGCCATGATCGTTATGTGGAGCAGTATTGCCGATTTTGAATACGGATAAGCATTCCCCAGCTTCAAATGTACAGAGCACGAAGCGGTGGGTATGGGGAGGCTTAAACGTTAAGTGAAATCCGTTCGACAGTACAGGAAAATGGCCTTGCATTAAGAAACCGGAAAGGAAGATAGTGAGATGGATACACGTATCAAAAGTTTGGATATGGCAAGGGGAATAGGGATTTTTCTTGTTGTTCTGGGCCATTCTGTAGTTACGCCCCTGCGGGAAGAGTATAGGGCATATCAGGCATTATATGACGGGATCTATCTTTTTCATATGTCATTCTTTTTCTTCCTTTCGGGCTTTTTAATGGAAGCGTCGTCTTCCGGAAATTGCGGGAAGGCAGGAAATAGAAAGCAGACGCTGAAAAAAAAGGCGCAGCAGCTTTTGATTCCATATTTTTTTTACAGCGTTTTGGGCTATGGGACACTGGGGATTGTGTCCGGGCGCAGTATCGGACAATGTATAGTGGAAATTTTAACTACGGAAAATCATATTTTTCATCATCTGTGGTTTCTGTATACGATGTTCGTTGTATATGCCCTTAGTCTGATGATCTCCGGGAAATACATAGTATGGGCGCTGGGGATTATGGCAGTTTTGCACGGCTTTTTTTCAGCAATATCCGGATTGCCGCTTATACTCTTATATATTGTCCGTTATACCTTCTTTTTTCAGGCGGGACGTTTGTGGAGGATACGCATGGCAAAAAGAAGCCGGTTTTTGATTTGGACAAATGCGGCTGTTTTTGTCCTGATGGAGCTCCTTTACATTTACATATTTGCCAGCCCGGCCGCTGTGACCGGAATCTGGCATGTCACGGAACGTTTTGCATGTTCCCTGGTTATTTTAGGAGGGGGAATCACCGGCTCTTTCCTTCTTCTGGACATTTCCCAAAAGCTGGAGGCAGGGGGAAAAGGGGCGTTTTTGACCCGGCTGGGGAAAAATTCCATGGAAATTTATGTCCTGCATATGCCGCTTCTGGTGCCGGGAGCAGGAAATCTTTTGTGGAAGGCCGGGTTGAACGGCATTGTGATTTTGGGAATCTGTACTGTGATTGGTATTGAAATTCCGTTGCTTTTATCCAAAATTATTTATAGAAGCGACAAATTATCGCTTATTGTTTTTGGAAGAAGCAAAAAATAAAAATACGGAAGGGGACGGGAAAATATGAAAGTTACAAAATCCGTACTGCGTGAATCTGCAAAGGTTCAATATGCGGTAAAGCTTTGTAAAAGGATTTGCGGCCTGTGGAATCTGCGTTATGCAAATAAGAAGCTGGAAAAGGATCCGAAGGAGGCGCTTGCTTTTCTGAACAGCGTTCATCCATATCCGAAAAATATCATGGTTTCAGTACCGCTGAAAAAAGAGCGTTCTATAGATCTTTCGATCATTGTACCTGCGCACAATGTGGAAAAGTATATACGGCAGTGTATGGAATCAATACTGGAACAGAAAACCAGTTACAGCTACGAGGTGATCGTGGTGGAAAATGCTTCGTCTGATAAAACATGGGAAATAGTCCGGAGTTATGAAAAAGACGGCCGGGTTAAGGTTTTGCGCTCTCAGGAGCCGGATCCTTCCAGGGCGAGGAATATAGGCCTTCGGGAGTCTTCGGGAAAATATTTGATGTTTGTGGATTCAGATGATTATCTGCTGCCGGATACTTTGGAAAAAATGATGGAGAACATATTGAAACATCAGGCAGATATAGTGGTTTGCGGATATAAAAAGCTTGAAGACGGGCGTTTTTATGATTATCCTGCTGCGAAAGAAAAAAAGGTATGGGGCACGTGTGAAGATATGCTTCATGTGGATGGCTTTGCCTGGGGAAAGGTGTATAGATGGGAATTATTTCAGGACGTATGCTTTCCGGAATGGCTTTGGTATGAGGATTCGATCATTCATATGGAAATTTTTCCCAGGGCGTCCAAAATGGTAGTCCTTCCGGAGTATGGTTACGTTTACCGGAGAAATACAGGAAGTATTACCGCTTCTCATGACAGTACGGAGAGATGTCTCGATACTCTTTGGGTGATGCGGGCTATCATAAGAAAAAGAAAAGAGCTTGGTTTGGAATGCGACGAGATAATATATGGAGAATACCTGAAACATTTTACGGACATATCCTGGCTGCGAATACGAAGGCAGCCGGCAGAGGTAAAAGAGGCTTTTTTCTGCGCTGCGTCTTATTATATGGCAAGAGAAAGAAGAAATGTGGATATAGACAGCCTTTCCCCGGAACTGAAAAAAATAGACAGGATTTTTGCCGGACGCAGGGAAAAAATGTGGGAAAGCTATTGCAAATATGGATATTTGATTTAAATGGATATTATGATGCCAGGGAAGAGGGACATATTATTGAGACTGGAACAGGAACGGCAAGGAGGGATATTATATGGTGACAGTTGTGATGCCGGTTTATAATGGCGCGCAGTATTTTAGCGAGACGCTGAAGTCAATTCTTTTACAGGGAAAGATAATCTCTGAAATCATTGTTGTAAACGATGGTTCCACGGACGGAACAGAAAAGCTTGTGAGAAAATGGATGGAGAAAGTACCCAGGCTCCGGTTGATCAATAAAGAAAACGGAGGCGTTTCTTCGGCAAGAAATCTGGGGCTTTGGGAAGTAAAAACCAAATATGTATGGTTTTTTGACGCGGACGATCTGATGCCCGAGGGAGCGGCGGAGAAAATTGTCGGGAGGCTGGAAGAAACCGGAGCTGATTATGGCATTGGAAATTGTGCGTATTATCATGAACCGGGACATTGGATAAGCCCAACAGAGCTTTATGTTCCGGATCAATTCTGGCAGGAGGACCGGATTGATATTTTCAGTTGGTATGAGTCGCCGGGCAACAAGGTGTTCCGCACGGATTTTCTAAAGCAAAACCAACTTACGTTTCCAAATTATAAGATTGGCGAAGATACCTGCTTTTGTTCAAAATGCGTGGTCAAAAGCAAAAGCATTGTTTCGGTCAGTGATTGCGTGGAATTATATCGGATCTATGACGGAAGCAGCAGCCATCGGTATAACCTGACAGTTTTAGACAAGCTGAAGGCGTTTGCGGAAATACGTAAATTCCTGAAGAAAGAGAGAATGGGTTCCGACTGGTTTGTCCGCCAGACTTATAATGAACTGTATCACTACCGGGTGGTCTTTTTGACGCTTCCTCTTTATTCCAATGCAAGAGAACGGAGGATCATAGAGCAAAAATTTGAGGAAGCATATAGGAAATTAGATTTAAACAGCTTAAAGAGACTGAAGAAATTAAAGGAAAGAGTCGACTGCGATAAATATATCAGGGATGTGGAATTGATCCTGAAAATAAAAGCAATTTATATCTCGCAGCCGGTAAGCTGGCTGTTTCGTATGGCAAGGAGCACAAAACGTGCGCTTCGGAAGTTAAGGAAGTTAAAAAAGAAATAAGGGCTGTCTGCGGGAACGGCAGCAGGGAGGAGGTATTATGGATGGGAATGAAAAAAGAGTCCTTCAATTCGTTTATTTAACTCATGACGGAATTACATCCATGATATTTAATATCTGTGAGTTTATGGACAGAGAAAAGGTGAATTTTGATTATCTTGCCTTTGCGAAGGGAGAAGCGTATGCTTATGAAAAAATAGAAAAATTAGGAGGAAGGCCTGTGATCGTGGATGTGGATGATATTCCCAATCCTTTTGTACGCAGTATCCGGAAATATTATGGGATATATCGTATGGTACAGGCGTATCAATATGAGATCATCCATATTAATGCATCTACGCCCTATGATATTCTGATCGGGGCGGCTGCGAGAATGGGAGGAGCCAAAAGAGTGATTTTCCATTCTCACAATTCAAAGGGCGATAAGCGGTTCCGGCGGGATATTTTGATTCCTTTTTGCCGTCTGCTGGTTCCTTTTATTGCTACCGACTATATAGCATGTTCAGATCTGGCTGCGAAATATATGTTTCCGCGGTTTATTTATCAAAAGAAGGCGTATACCCTTTTGCATAATGGGATTGATGTGGACAGATTTGCCTATGATCAGGCGGAGAGGGATAGGATCAGGGAAAGCCTGGGGATTGGAAACTGTCTGGTATTCGGGAATATCGGAAGGTTTCATCCTCAAAAAAACCATTTTTTCCTCCTGAAAATATTTGCGGCAATTTTAAAAAGAAAGAGTGACGCCAGACTGTTGTTAGTGGGAACAGGAGAACTTGAAGAGGCTCTGAAGGAAGAGGCGGACAGGCTTTTGATAAAAGACCGTGTGATCTTTTACGGTACTACTTCAGAAATACCGCAGATGCTATGGGCAATGGACGCGTATCTGATGCCGTCCGTTTATGAAGGCCTTCCGGTTACGGGAGTGGAGGCGCAGGCCGCAGGCCTGCCGATGCTGGTGTCCGGCAGCGTATCACGGGAGCTGCGGCTGACGAAGCTGGTTCATTATATGAGCCTGAAACGTCCGGCAAAGGAATGGGCGGCTGCGGCCGTTGCGCTGGCTGAGAGAGGCAGGGAGGACTGCCGGGAAGAATTAAGAAAAAAAGGATACGATATACGTGATATAGCAAAAGAAGTGGGGGAGATTTATGAATCATAGGGTAAAAATAGGTCTGATTGCCAGCAGCGGCGGACATTTGGAAGAACTTCGGTGGATGCGGGGACTTGAGAAAAATTATTCCTATTTTTATTTTACTGAACTGGGCGGCTTTGAAAATGTGAATTATATTAAAAATGCATATTTTGTAGAAAAAATAGACCGGAAGGAACGGGGATTTTTGCGCCATTTTATTAAGCTGACCTTTGAGTCTTTTTCAGTGCTGAGGAAGGAAAAACCGGATGTGTTGATTTCCACAGGATCTCTTGTAGCGGTCCCCATGCTGTACTTAGGGAAACTGATGGGGAAGAAGATAATTTTTGTCGAAACAATTGCCAGAATTGAGGATTTATCTTTAACAGGAAAGCTGATATACCCCATTGCCGACTATTTCATTGTACAATGGGAAAATCTTCAGAGAAAGTATCCCAAAACGGTATATGTGTCGGGAATATTTGGAAGATCAGGAGCGGATAAGGAGCAGAAAGTATGATTTTTGTAGTATGTGGTACTCAGAAATTTGCATTGAACAGATTGCTTAAGGCGGTGGATGATCTTGTGGCCGCCGGTAAGATCCAGGAAGAGGTTTTCGTACAGAAGGGACATTCAGATTACCCGCTGAAGCATTGCAAAAGCGCGGATTTTTTGGATGTTGCGGTTTTTGACAGTAAGATAAAGGACTGCAGTCTTTTAATTACACACGGAGGGATTGGAACCATATTGGCGGGAAAGAAATTTTCAAAGCCGATTATTGTGTTTCCACGATTGGAAAGATACGGGGAACATGTGGACGATCACCAGAGACAGATAGCAAAGGAGTTTTCTTCCCGGGAACTGGTTATGATGTGCGAGGATACGGCGGAACTGGAAAACTGTATCTTAAGATGCCGGGAGCACAGATTTAAAAATATCAGCCAGGAAGAAAGAGGAAGAGACCTGGAAGAGTATATTAATCGTTTTATAGATACAATGGTTCTAAAAAAAAGGTAAAAAGAGATGAATGTAGAAATAAGTGTGATTGTTCCTGTATATAATGTGGAAAAATATCTTGAAAAATGTATTAAAAGCATTTTATGTCAGACATATAAAAACTTTGAATTGATTTTGGTAGATGACGCTTCTCCCGACAGATGTCCGTCAATCTGTGATGAATATGCAAAAACAGACGAGCGGATCACTGTCATACATAGAAAAAAGAGAGGCGGACTGTCAGCCGCCAGAAATACGGGGATCGATTCTGCAAAAGGGAGGTGGCTGTCTTTTGTGGATTCTGACGACTGGATTGCGAAGGATATGCTGGAGGAACTGCATAAAGGAGTCCTGAAGCATCATGCACAGGTTGCGATATGTGATTTTTTCAGGGTTTACGAAAACGGAGAAGAAACGGGAGAGAGCTATGGGAACTTTCACGGAGGAGTTTACAGCTATCAGGAGGTACTCTATAAATTTGCAGGAGAGGAAAATATCTGGTATACCATTGCGTGGGGAAAATTGTACGACAGACGTCTTTTTGATACGGTTCGTTATCCTGTAAATAAATTAAACGAGGATATATTTGTCGCTTTGGAACTTTTTAAACAATGCGAAAGGATTTGTAGCATAGAAAAAAAAATGTATTATTATGTATCCAGAGCAGGAAGCATCATGCAGACGTATACCGTTCAGTCGCTGGATGGCGTGGAGGGATGGTATCATATTTTTCAGCAGTTTTACAGGGAGAAGAAAATGGACTTGCTTCCTGGCATAGAAAAGCTTTTATTCGCAAAATTAACGACCGTTTATGGAGGGCTTCCCAAAAAGGACAGAAAAGAAGCGCGGGTAAAGGAAATGATCGACTGCTCAAAAGAAGCTGTAAATATTTTAAAGAAGGAGAAACTGATGTCCAAAAGCTCCGGGATCAGAACCGCTTTGTTTTATCATATGCCAACTGTTTATTTCGGAGTAGAAAAAATCTATAACGTAGTGAAAAGGATCCGAAAATGAATAAAGCAAGTGTGAATCTGTAACTTGAATTTTGGGCGCACTATCCCCTTGGTGGAAAAAC
>JAUNGB010000208.1 GCA_030524715.1 Eubacteriales bacterium
TCTCATGCAGGCGGAACCTCCTTCAAGTTTTTAAACTCATGTTGCACATCTTACACAGAGTAGTATATAATAAGCTGATGGGAGTTTCAATCAGCAAACATCTTGAAAATGAAAAATAAGCGACACGCCGCCTTTCTGTGTTGCAAAGGGAGAAGAAAATGCCAGTAGACAGACGTACACGATATACAAAAATGATTATCCGCGATTCCCTGTATGAATTGCTGGAACAAAAACCGCTCTCCGATATTACAGTAAAAGAGCTTTGCCAGAAGGCAGACATTAACCGGGCTACTTTTTATCGTTACTATGACAATGTTGACGCTTTGTTTGAACAGTTGGAACAGGAAATTATAGACGTATCTTTTCAGCAGAAATCCTCCCACGAAAATAGTACCGTTCATGTGCTTACTGTTATCAAAGAAAACCGTATATTCTACAAAGAATTATTCCGCGCCCACATGGACAGCAAAGTCCTTTCCCGTCTTTTGGAACAGCAAAAACAGGAAGCCATCCTTTACCACCAAAAGAACGGCTCCTATGACGAAACTATTTTTCCTTATGCGTTTCAATATGTTGTCAGCGGCAGTACGGGAATGATTCAAAAATGGGTAAATAGCGGCTGCCAGGAAACGCCCGCCGAATTTGCGGAAATCATTTTTAAAATAACTGGTGGGTGTGCTACCCTGGCGTAATCTAAAATGAGTTTATGGAGCAGCTCAAAACTCTTGTTATAAACGGCTTAAAGGAATTAAAATCCAGTGTATCTACAATCGTGGAATTAAGTGGACTTTTCCTTCATTTAATCCCCGTACCAACAATTCTTCTCTATGAATCGCTTGTTCTATCTGTTGGATTTCGGGATGATTTTTCGGAAGATAGCCGTCTATAAGAGCCTGTTTTGCTTTTTTATAATGATTCAGGCTATCTTCCGGCAGCTTCTTTGATTCAATCATGGCGAGAGTGGAATAAAGCTCTGCCAGAAACAAGTGCATCCCATCTGTTTTCTTCACGCAGCGAATCAGTGAAAACAGGTGCTTTCGAGCTTCTTTCCACTTTCCATTCACAGCGAGTAGCTGTGCATAAGAAAGACCTTGTACAAGCGTGTCATGCGAAGCGACAGTACCATACGACTACCGGATGAATATCGCTTCTTCAATAGCAGAAAGTGCAGTTTGCGTATCGCCTAGTGCAAGGTATGCCTGACCAAGATTATTCTTCAAATTTGAAATCAAATCTGCGTTTACCGGATGAAACGGTTCCAGTAATTCCAAGCCATGCAGATAATACTGTTTTGCCTTTTGATAGTGGCTGTTCATGTATTCGACATAGCCTGCATAACAATCGCAAATAGCCGTATGCCGGTTATTTTGTCCATAATCCGGCATACTCATCATGAGCTTAAGCACTTGTTCCACTGATTCCATACGTCCATATTTCGCCAGATATGCCATTGTAGTATCCATGAACAAAGTTGCCGATACCGTATCATCCAGCTTTATATTCTGGTAAATGCTTTCTATGGTATTCAGTAATTCGTTATAGTAGGGTACATCTATGCCGTATAAAATACAATTTTCAAAAATGCCTTTTAACAAGCTGCCGCATTTAGTAATAGAAGGGGCTGTTTCTACCAGTAAAACCTCATGCAGATATGGATGAAGCATAATCT
>JAUNGB010000116.1 GCA_030524715.1 Eubacteriales bacterium
AAGGCAGGAACGACGCAAGGAGGGCATGCCTTCCGGCATGTTAAAAAATATGATAAAAGAGGAAAAGGGACTGATAAAAAATTCGTGGTATGTATACTGCATAGAGAAAAAGCCCATACTGTGCCGGAGCGTTCTGTTGGAATCTACGGATATGGGCAGCAATATTCTGAGCATTATCAGGGCTTTGAGAAGCGGCGAGTTTGAAAAATACCGGGTGTATTACGCTTATGCCGCAGGAAAAAAAGAAACGGTGCAGGGCATTCTGAAATATTATCATATACAGGGCGTGACGCTGGTAGAGCAGAACAGCTTTGGGTATTTTAAAATACTGGCGCAGGCAAATTATGTTTTTAATGATATTACATTTCCCAGAAGATTCATAAAGCGTCCCGGGCAGATTTATGTGAATACCTGGCATGGAACCTCCTTTAAGAAGCTGGGCAGGGATCTTCCGTCCAGCGCATATGCAATGGGAAATCCCCAGAGAAATTTATTAATGGCAGATTATCTGGTGGTTCCAAGCCCCTATGCCAAAGAACGTCTGGAAGAGGCGATGAACCTTAACAATCTTTACAGGGGAACCTGGCTATTCGGCGGATATCCAAGAAATCAGGCATTTTATTATCCGGAAAGAAGCCGGAAGCTGAGAAAAGAACTGGGACTGAAGAATAAGAAGGTATACTGCTATCTTCCCACATGGCGGGGAGAACTGAAAAATAAAGCTTTTGATGAGTTGAAGCTTTGCCAGAAGCAGGAGCTGGAGGTTCATTTAAAAAAGCTGGATAAGCTGTTAAATGATAACGAGATATTTTATGTACGTCTCCATCCTTTTGTAGGGGATATTATGGATTACTCACGGTACAGGCATATTGCTCCTTTTCCGGAGAATGTGGATAATTATGAAGTGCTTGCATTGTCAGATTGCCTGGTGACAGATTATTCCAGCGTTTTTTATGATTACGCCAACAATTCCCATGGAAAGATCATCTTTTTTTGCTATGATGAGGCTGAGTTTGAGCAGGGCCGTTCCAGCTACGGAACGCTGGAGCAGTTTCCGTTTCCAAGGGCATACAATGTCCGTGAGCTGATCCGTGAGCTTCGAAGTCCCAGGGACTATGACGACGTGGAGTTTAAAAACACCTACTGCCCTTACGACGGGCCGGATGCGGCAGCCATGCTGTGCAGGCATGTTTTCAGCGGGAAAAAGACCTATCTGGAAGAAAAATCTTCCGGAAACGGCAAAAAAAATCTTCTGTTTTATGTGGGCGGAATTGAACAAAACGGACTGACCACATCCTTTTTAAATCTTATGGCGGGAATTGACCGGGAAAAATATAATTATTTCGCCTCCTTTCAGGAGGAATGGGTGGAAAAGGAACCCTCTAAGGTTGGCCTTCTTCCTGATTTTGTCAGGATCGTGCCAATGGCAAAGGGCTGGAATCTGACCTTTATGGAGGCATTCGCCAGCTTTTTATACTATAAGAGAAATGTGGATAATGCATTTGTCCAAAAGTATCTGAAACGATTTTACCAGAGGGAGTATACACGGAATTTCGGATATGCTTCTTATGAGTGGTGTATTCATTTTAACGGCTACGAGCGCAAGATCATCGGCATGTTTCAGGAGGCGCCCTGTAAGCGGGCGATTTTTGTCCACAATGATATGCTGATGGAAATTAAGACAAAGGGCAATCAGCATCTTCTGACGCTGCAGAGCGCTTATAGAGAGTACGACGCGGTAGCTGCAGTGACACAGGATATTTATGACAGGACTCTTCTGATCAGCGGCAAAGCAGAAAATCTTCATGTGATCCATAATTGTCACGCGTATCAGCGTGTATTGGAGCGTGCGGAAGAAGAGCTGACCTTTGACGGACTGACCTCCTGTACGAAAACGAAAAAGGAATTGAAGCGGATTCTGGAAAGCCCCGTAAAGAAATTTATCACCATCGGCCGTTTTTCTCCGGAAAAGGGGCACGAAATGCTGATAGAGGCATTTGCCGGATATCTGAAAGAATCCCCCGGCTGTGTGTTGTTTATTATCGGCGGCGGTGGAAAACTATATGAAGAGACAAAGGCTAAGGTGGAAAACCTGGGCATTTCTGATTCTGTAATATTGATCAAATCCGTAAAAAATCCAATGCCGATCCTGAAGCGCTGCGATCTGTTTCTCCTTTCCTCTTTGTACGAAGGTCTGGGACTGGTGATTCTGGAAGCCGATACCCTGGGACTTCCTGTGGTTTCCACAGAGGTGATCGGGCCTACGGGCTTTATGAAGGAGCATGGGGGATATCTGGTTCCGGCAACCGCGGAAGGGCTGCGAAGTGGAATGGAAGCCTATGACAGAGGGGAAGTTCCTGTTATGCATGTGGACTATGAAGCTTATAACCGGCAGGCTGTGAAAGAGTTTATGGAACTGATAGATTCCCGTTAATAGATATTGATGCCTGTTGGGCAGTACTACTTACAAATATGCTGATGAAATTTGATTTCTGCAAACCCAAAAGTCGTATAATCAGTACTCAAAACCGTTACTTCCTTGAAAATTAATTTTTAAATATCGTAGGGAAAATTCCAAAAGGGGAGAAAATGGTTGTCTCCTACCGTGAATAATTCAGGACAATGATGATTTTTTGCCAGACTATATGAAACTTTTAGTTATTAGCATTCATAAACTGAAAGTTTCATATAACCTGGTCAAATTCATGGAGTGGAGAATAATCTTTTGTTCAAAATATGGTAATGGGGAGCAAAGGCTTAATTTTCCGCCTGTCACCTGCCATCATACAAGTACATAAAGAGTCGCAACAAAAGTCGGTTTTCAGGAGAACTCAGATCAATACTCTTACGTATCTTTTTCAAACGCGGAAGCAGGGAACTGCGGTGAAGGTACATATCTTGCGCTGTCTCGGACGCATTGCACTCATGGTCCAGATAAGATTTCAGTGTGTTCCAGTAATCAACGGATCCTTTATATTCTTTCAGCTTATCCAGTTCTGGAATCAGAAGATCCTCCGGCTCAAAGGAGCCGCAGCAGTTTTTCAGCATATAATCCAGCAGATAGTTTCGGAAGTTATAGAACAGATACTCCGGATGCTTCTTTTTCCCTATATTGATTGCGCATAGGGATTGCTGATATGCAGTGCGGATCTTAAAAATGTCATGAAAAGGAAGGCTGCATCCGGCCTGAAAATTCATGTCCTGGAGCATAGGAGTTAATGTTATGGAAAGTTCTTCCGGGTTTTTGTATTCCTCTGTTGTGGGAAGAATACAGACAAGGAAACCGTCATAGGACAATGCGGAGGATTTCGGAAGAAGCCGCTCCAGCGCAGAGCAAAGATAGCCTTCCGGAAGAAACTTGTCCCTGTTTGCGGTTTGGAGCGTGATGCAGATCCAGTCGCCAGAGGCATGAGGTTCATTTTGTGAGTAAGAAGTAATCTCCAGGGCCTGCAAAAGTTCGCTTTCGCTTACAGGCATAGAATCCAGAAGCTGTTGAAAAATGTTTTTTAGGGTAACATATTTTCCACCAGCTCCAACGGATTGCTTGGCAAGGGCAGAAGTGATATAATCAGAAAACTTCTGAAAGAGCAGATAATCACTTTTGCGTATGGGGCGGCAGTCTTCCATAAGAGAACAGGTGCCGATATACTCTTTATCTAAAAACAGATTAATACAGTAATTATCCATATCGGTATCACGTTCTGTAAAATGATAGGGTGCGTGAAAAGAGATTTTTTTTCGGTATTCACTGTCAAATAAAATGCTTTTCTCGTGAGGAACCCGTTTAAAAGAATGACTGATTTCAGTTTCCTTTTTTCCATTTATCATGGTAGCTTCACAATAAGCAAGTATATTCAAATTGTAATCCGTGACAGTAATGCGGTTATTAAAAATTGGAATGCTGACACGCAGCATTTCTTCTATATTACAGCTTTGATCTATAATATTCTGTAATTTACATTCCCATTGTAAAATTGTATCGTAAATTTTTTGCACCTGATTAAAAACATGAAGATAATCGCGAGAGCCGCCTGACAGGTATAGGACTTCCGATAAGCAGCTTTGACGGACATGGGCAGGGGCATTGCCGAAGCAGATATACAGGCATTCTGTCCGAAGATTTTCAGGCAGTTCGCTTCCCCTGATGACATAGACGCCACCAGTAACGGGAACTGTATCTTTCATATAAAAAGCGGGAAGCAAAAGAGGTAATTCACGAAGGCTTTTGCCGTATTCTGTAACCTGAAAAGAGGCAGACAGGACATCTTTGATAATTTCAGAGGTAATATACATTATAGGTACTCCTTTTTTTATTAGTATAAAATTTGTGGGGTGAAACTGTCAATCTTTCTGTAATTCAAAATAGAAAAACTGCAGATTGATAAAAAAAGAGATGTGCATATTCGACAAATGATGAATAAAATAAGAATCAATATAATTTAAAAATAAAAAATTTTGATTTTTCCTGCATTTTTTCTCAAATCTTTCGTCGAAAGACGAAAAATAAAGAATAAGTCCCTACGGTTTAGAGAATTTACGTTTATAAAAACACTTGGTAAAGTTAAATATGAACAGTACAATTCTGATATTCGGATCGTGAGTTCAACCTAAATTCTTTGCCGTAGAACGGTGAGAGCATCCTTTGAAAAGTATCTGATAAAGCAGGCTGCTTTTTGCCAAATGTATATATCAGATGGGAGATGACTCCCGCTTCTATAGGCGGTGAGTAACAAATTTATATCAGTGGCGGGATTCAATCCCCCATCTGATATACGCTCCGCGAGGATGTGCAGGGATTCGGTTTGGAATTATGCCAGCGTAGCTGACCCGAATCCCGCACCAAGACTCGCTCGCGAGTCTTGAATCCTGCTTGATTTACTGGTTGAAGGAAATAAAAAAAGGAGGATTGCATAATGGGAAAATTGTTTGAAGGAAGAGTCGCAATTATTACTGGTTCTGGTCAGGGAATCGGAAAGGATCTTGCCAAATACATGGCATCGGAAGGATGCAAGGTAATTACGAATAATCGCAAGAAGGGATCTTCCATGCAGGCACATGATGGTAAGATTGTCAAATTCACGCCGGAAGAAGAAGCCAATATTAAGAAAGTGATCGGAGATGCAGATTCTGTGGCGGAGGAGATCATTGCTGCAGGGGGAGAGGCAATTCCTGTCTATGCCAATGTCTGTAAAAAGGAGGACTGCAAAAAGCTTGTTGACGCGGCGGTAGAGAAATGGGGTCGCGTTGATATCATCATAAACAATGCCGCTTCCACATGGACAGGTAATATTAAAGATATGACATTGGATGAGTGGGATGTAAATATTCAGTCAAAGCTGGATGCATCCTTCTATTTGATGCATTATGCTTTGCCCTACATGATTAAGCAGCATTACGGAAGAATCTTAAATGTAGCTTCTTCCGCATTCTATGGATTGGAGGGAATGGCTGCATATTCCGCAGCATGCAGCGGTCTGTGGGCATTTACTAAGGCAACGGCGCAGGATCTGGCTAACGACAACATTACTGTTAACTGCTACACGCCTCTGGCAGCCACAAGAAGCTGGTTTAACATGCTTGCGGAATACAGGGCAGAGGGAATTCCCACAGAAGCTGTGGAAGCCGGTTCACCGGCAGGAATGAAGGTAACGCCGGAATATATGGTACCTGCGATTGCGTATATGGCAAGCGAGGAGTTCACGACCACCGGTATCATGATCAAGGTGGAGGGAGACGGAAGCCTGGCGATCTATGGAGATCCGGTAGAGAACAACGCTTGCGGAAAAGACTGTCTGAAGGACGGGGCATGGACTATAGAGGAATTAAGAGACATATTCCGGGAAAAGCTGCTGAAGGGAGTGACGATCAGAAAGACTACGCTGGCAGTTACGAAGTCGGAGTATTAGGAGGCATTTATGAGTAAAATCATACGGATTGTCCGGGAAAATATTGCCCTGGAAAGTTGCATGGAATACCAGATGTGGTAAAGCCGGAGGACATTCATAAGCTTGTTTATGAAAATCCGGCAAGATTACTGGAATTTGAAAAACCATAAGAAAATAAAAGCAGGAACTAAAAATGACAGGACATCGTGAAATTAAAAAAGGAGGAAATACATAATGGGAAGCAAAGTAAAAGAGGCTACAAAATGCTATCCATACAACGTATCGGATGTGAATTTGCGGGATGTGGACAGCAATATGCGTTTGTATCGTGGTATGGGTACACCGTGGGGCGCAATTAAGGGATTTCAGGAAACTTATGATTTTACCAGCCGCCTCGGTGCGGCATTCTGCGTTGCAGCTATGCATACTATGAGAATTGTAATTCCGGATTATGATAGACTGCAGACCATGCTTTCTGATAATTGGGGAAGAATGATGGATTACTGTTGGAGTCCGCAGGCAGGACAGATTGAGCCTTTTGAGGATCGCTTTGATATTCCTCCTTTCCTTAAGGATGGACAAATCCGGGCGGCTGTTTATGCGGATAAGGGAGACACAATGAATATGATCTCCGGCAAGATCTGGTATACCACCAATGATCGCTTTGAAAAGGAAATCCACCGCTGCGATTACGATATTGCAGGACCGGAGGCCTGTGACTTGTCTTTGGGAGGCGGATGCCATTTCTGTTATGGGCTGGCAGGATGTCCTTTAAATGCTATGGATCCGGAGCGAATCGGGAATGGAGACGACTACTGTGTAGCCATTCAGGAAACCAAGAGAAAATACGGTGCACATGCGAATGCGAATGCAAATGATGAATTTGACGAGGAACACAGAGAATGGGCGGTTTATGGACCGGCAGCGGCAGGAACCAGAAAGAAACCATGGCCTAAGAAACCTTATCCGGAATTTATTGATACGGGATATTTTGAATCTCCTACGGGAGCAAGATGGACGGCGGGAGAACTGTACAGGGAAAATGTAGACGGATTTGCTATTGCTTATGCATACAATGCTATTGATGTATACCGGAATGCATTTACCGATGAAGAGAAGAAACTGTGGGATCTGGTAACACCTGCTTTATTCGAAGCCTGCGGGAAATTTGAATTTGTGGACTTTAATACCAGAAAGGCAACCAGAGACTGGATGAATGTTCCGGCGGATTTAGAGGACGGTCGTATTATGGGAGCATGGATTTCCTTGTGCTTCCAGGCGAGAAATGTGGATTATTCCTTTATTAAGTTCGAAGAAGATGAGACAATTATTGAAGGCGATATGATCAAATGGGATATGCTCGGTATGTATCCGGAGCTGAACAGCCTGTATAAGTATATTTTTAACGGAAATGTAAAGACACTGGTAGGCGCTCAGTGGACCGTGGATATGGAGGAGGATTTTGAAAATAAAAAGATCCGATATATCATCCACAAGGTACCCATCGGAGAAAGAAAGCATAAACCGAATCTGGGTATTGACAATTTCGAAGGCGCAGAGAACTAAGGCGAAGGAGGGAAAAAATATGTTATTGATTAATACGGATGAAAGCTGCCGGGTACAGCACGAAGCAGTCAGAAACACGGCAGGATGGTATTATTTTACCCATCATCTGATTGAAGTGACCGGACCTGACGCATGTAAGCTTCTTGACAGAGTATATGTTTCCAATATAGCTAAGCTTGCACCAACCCGGGGAAGATATACCATGATGCTGACGGAGGAAGGTATTCCTCAGGATGACTGCGTTATATTCTGTCTGGAGGAAAATAAGTACTGGATTTCCAACCTTCACCCACCGAGAACTTTGCGTGAGCTGGAAGATCACAAAGAAGGACTTGCTGTGGATTTCCGAAAGATTACAAAAGAGGTGGATATGTATGCCGTTCAGGGACCGAATGCCTGCGCAATGGTAGAATCCCTGACAGCAGAGGATCCTTCCGGCCAGAAGCGTTTCCAGATTGTGGATAATCGGATCGGAGATCTGGAGGTTAAGATTGCCAAGGGCGGCTACACTGGGGAAGCCGGATATGAGATCTATATTAAACCCTCCGATTGCGAGAAGCTGGAGGCAATCCTGACGGAAGTTTCACCAAAGTTTGAGGCGATGAAGGTGGATGAGTTTGATGTTATGGCTTATACACTGGCGACAGAAGCAGGACTGTATCTGGTGACAGACATTGATGAGGCGGATCCCTTTGTCAGCGGCATGGAGTGGATGATCGACTGGTCCAAGGAGGATTTCCTTGGGAAAGAAGCTGTGTTAAAAGCAAAGGATCAGCAGCGCACTAAGGAACTGATTGGATTTACCATTGACAGGGACTTTGTAAAAGCTCATGGTGGACCTTATGGTGCACAGATTTCAAAAGACGGAGAAGTGCTTGGACATTGTACGAAATTTACCTATGGATTTACTGTGGGCAAATGGGTAGGCTTTGCTCTGATAAAGGCAGGGAAAGTAAAGACAGGCGATCACATTTTCGTAGATTATGAAGATGCAGTTGTAACGGAGAGACCTTTTTATAAAAAGGCGAAGTAATACGAAAATGAAATAGGAAAGAGGCTTTTTATATCCAACAGTGAAAATGCACTTTGCGGCGGTCCTACACCAGAGTCACAAAGTGCATTTTTTAAAAGAGACGAAAGGAGTTAGTCATGAAACGGATTACAACCGTGTTAGGAAAAGAGGCAAAAAAGCGCAGGAATGAAGCGTTTTTATATGCGGTCAAGCATTATTACAAGAAATAAAAGAAAAAGGAGGATTTAAAAAATGGCAGAAACAAAGAAAATGCAGGTTGGTAGCTTACACCATCAGATGACTACAGTAAAGGATATGGATGAGGCTATACATCTCTATCAGGACATCTTGGGATTGACGCTCACAGCCAGACTGATTGTTCCAAATGATGCACTGTCTGATGATGTGGGGTCGGATGCTGTCTGGGGAGATGGTGTAGATCATGTCTGGGAGATTGCTACTCTGGACAACGGCAAGGGTGCGCCCATTGAATTGTGCCATCCCATCTATCCGGAGGTTGTCGTTGTGGGGAATACTACAAATTATGGATATACGGGGCATACGGAGCAGGGCTTTGCTGTAGAGGATATTGACGCCTGGTATCAATGGATTGTGGATAATGGCTACAAGCCGCAGAGTGAACCATGGGAGACGGCTCCGGGCTGTATGACATTTGTGTTCTATGATAAGGAAGGGAACATTATCCAGTTGTATGAGGATTCGGAACATCCGGCTATTCCACGCTGGACTACAATTCCAGGTATGCCTTTGGGAGATTTTCGTTCTCCGGAGCAGAAGGCTATGTGTGAAAAAACTTATAAAAATGAGAAATAGAGAGGAGAAAAAGTATGTTTAAAATAGAGCATTTTGACCATATGCATGTGGCCCCGGAGGATTTTGAAAAATTCAATGAGAAATTCCAGAGGCTGATGGGAATGGATTATTTTATGAAGAATGATATGTCGGAACAATATGGAACAGAAGTAGCCTTTGAGCCGTATCCGGTTGGTTTGGAGGCATTTCGTGTGACGGATACTACGAAAAGTCTTTCGGCAAGGATCGCAGGGGAATCCAAGGGAGTATTCTGTATCTGCTATAAGGTGGCAAACTTAAAGGAGGCCATTGGCGATATGGAGTCCATTGGCTATAAGATGCTGGAGTATTACGATAATGCTCCGATTCTTGAGGCTCTTTTTGATACGAAGGATGATCTGGGCTTCTATATAGAATTGACAGAGTATCCCTTTGAGAGCATGAGGACTTTAGCGGAGATGCAGGCTGGTTGAAGACTATATTGCAGAACTTAAACAGAAGTATTTGAACAGTGTATTAGGAGGAATAATATGTGGTATATGAACGAAGAGCGTGAGCAGCTTAAAAAGATGGCTCACGACTTTACGCAGGAGGAAGTAAAGCCCTTTGTAAAAGAGATGGAGGAAAAGAATGCATTTCCTCATGAAATCCTAAAGAAAGCAGCCGAGTTGGGAATCACTGGTTTGATTTTCCCGGAAAGTTGTGACGGTTTTGGACCAAATTGGGTAGACTTCGGAATCTGTCTGGAGGAGATTGGCAAGGAGAGCGACTGTGTGGCCAACGCCCTTTGCTCCCAGTATGCAGCCACAAGCATTATGGCAATGATTCCGGATCAAAAGCGGATTGACACTATCGTGAAGCCGGTAGTTCATGGTGAGTTTATACTGGCAACTGCCCAATGCGAGCCGATGGGTCAGACTATGCTTGAGCATATGGGAACCCGTTTTGATTGGGACTACACCAACAATCAGGTTGTAATCAATGGAGGAAAAATCTTCTGCACCAATGCAGGAAATGCGGAGTACTATCTGGTAACCTGCAAGACTCCGGAGCCAATTCAGGAGCCTATGGGAAAATTTACCTATATTCTGGTACATAAGGATACACCAGGATTTCAGGTAGGCCATATTGAGAATAAAATTGGATGGCATGGTTCATCCACCGGACAGTTGTATTTTAATGATTGTAGAGTACCCATGGAAAATATTGTTGCTTCTTTTGATATGAATGGAGAAACTACCTATTTCGGTGGCTGTAATATTGGTGTACTCATGGCAGCAGGTGCACTTGGCGGAGCAGAGGGCGTATTTGAAAAGGCGTTGAATTACGCAAAGGAAAGAAAACATGGGGATAAGTCTCTCTTTGAATCTTATCAGGCTATGCGCTTTAAGTTTGCGGAATTGTATATGGAAATTGAGAGCCTCCGAGGTCTGGTTTATGGGGTATTGGATGATCTGGACAAGGGAAGTCAGGATGTAACCGCGAGAGCGTGGGCGGCTAAGCTGAAGGGTGCAGAAGTATTTGAACATGTGGCAAGTGAATGTATTGTACTGTTTGGAGGAAATGGAATCATTGTGGAGAACGGAATTGAACGGTATTTAAGAGATGCAAAGATGAATGCGATTGGATGCTTTGCGTTACCGCATATTTCGGATATGATTGGTTCTCATCTGTAAATGGAGGTAGGGCATATGGCTTTAAATATAGCAGTCTGCATAAAAGTGGTGCCAAATCCGGAGCAGTACGATAAAATTCGTTTGAATCCGGAGACAAAGACCTTGATTCGGGAAGGAATTGAGACTGTCATCAATGGAGCTGATCTTCATGCAATAGAACTGGCCATGCAGTTGAAAGAAAAAAACGGCGGAAAAGTAACGCTGATTTCCATGGGACCGTCCCAGATACAGCCCCAGATGCGTGAGGCTCTGTCCTATGGCTGCGACGAGGCGTACATTTTAAGTGACCGTAAATTTGGTGGGGCTGATTCTCTTGCTACCGCCTACACCCTTGCAAAGGGTGTGGAGGCAACAGGTCCCTTTGACCTGCTCCTTCTTGGCAATGTCAGCGGAGACGGCGCCACGGCGCATGTACCTTCACAGCTTGGGGAGTTTCTCAATCTGCCTCATTTAACGGATGTGATCGCGGTAAATCTGGAGGAAGAAGCCGTTCTTGTAAAAAAAGAGATAGGGCAGGCAGTCGCTTCCTACCGGTTAAAGCTTCCGGCTGTACTCGGCATCGACCGAAAACTGAATAAAGTACGGCATCCCAGCGTAAAGGGGATCTTCGGAGCTAAGAAAAAACCGATGAAGATCCTGACAGTCGCAGAGCTGAAGGGATTGGAGGAAAGCCGTCTGGGATTGTCCGGATCTCCCACAAAGGCTGGAGAGTATCGCAATGTGGTTTACAGCAGGGAATGTACAGAGCTGAAAGATGTTGCGGAGTTGGCACAGATTATCAGAAAGTACAGGGGGTGAGGCAGAATGAAGAAAATATGGATATTTGCGGAAAGACAGATAGATGTGATTCATCCCTGCTTTTATGAGCTGCTTGGAAAGGCAAAAGAACTTTACCCGGACGCAGAAATGACAGCACTTTATTTTGACGGCAATGAGAGGTGTCTGGAGGAACTGAAAAGAAGTGGTGTAAATCGTATTATACTTGCAAAGCATCCCAAACTGGAGCAATATGAGCCGGAGTATTATGCAGAAGCCATGGAAGATGCTGTAAAAAAGGAACAACCAGATATTCTTCTGATTGGAGCGACAGCTATAGGATCCGAACTTGCACCTACAGTTGCTGCCAAATGTGAAACGGGTCTTGCTGCCCACTGTGCAGACCTGTGTACGGATGAGCATGGAGAATTGGTAACTTTAATCCCTGCATTTGGCGGGAAGCTTTTGGGAGAGATCATGGTTCCGGCTACATTTCCGGCTATGGCAACTGTAAAGCCAGGAACTTTTGAACGAAAAGACGTTGAGATACCGGCTTCTGTTGAAACGGAAAGTATGGATACGGCCTTTCTGGACAGACTGGACAGCCGGATCACCTTAGTTGGTATGGAAGATGAGCCGCATCAGGGAGAGAATATTGAAAATGCGGAGGTGATTCTCTGCGCAGGTCTGGGGATCCAATCAAAGGAGAACTGGGAGAAGGCACAGAAGCTTGCCGGAAGGCTGAAAGGGGTACTGGGTTATACGAGACCGGCTGTTGATATGGGGTATGTGTCTAATGAGGATCGTATGATTGGTACTAGTGGGAAAATGGTACATCCTAAGCTTTATATTGGTATTGGCGTATCTGGAGCGGCACATCACATTTGTGGAATGAAAGACAGTCAGGTGATTATCAGTATTAATTCCGATCCGACTGCGGAGATTTTCAAGATTTCTGATTATAAGCTGGTGGGGGATAGTACAGCGGTGCTGGATGAATTACTAAAGTGTTTATAAAGAATGGAATTTCGAGATTACATTTAAAAAGAGGGTGACAAAAAAACTGCGGGAATTTTAGCCTTACCGTTTATAATATAGCTTAACGGCAGGAAAAAACAGGAAAAGGACAGAAACGTGCAGAAATAAAAATTGGTGCTGGCAGAAGCTGGCACCTTGTTCTTTTGTGGTTGCTATGGAGTTGGAAGACAACCTGCAGGTACAGGCAGACGATATTGTGCAGGTGGAACTTCCCATTGGCCTTCCGCCGAAGCATTATGCAGAGCTTTATGAAAAGTGTGAATCTGTAACTTGAATTTTGGGCGCACTATCCCCTTGGTGGAAAAA
>JAUNGB010000209.1 GCA_030524715.1 Eubacteriales bacterium
GCAGCCGGATTGCCGCTTGCAGGTTTTGGAAGGGAAAAGACGGCTTTCCGGCAGTATCTGTTCCGGAAGGAGCAGCCGCTTTGTTTCAAATACGAAAACGAAGCATATGAGCTGACCATTGAGGATGTAAAACTGTTCCCCCAGGGCTATTCTGCATTGGCGCTTCATCCGGAATATGTTCGGGATGAGCCGTCTGTCCTTTTGGTAGATATTGGCGGCTGGACAGTGGACCTAATGAGACTGGATAATGCTGTTCCCAATGCGGCTACCTGCCGCAGCCTTGAGCTTGGAGTGATCCGCTGTATCGATGAAACGATGGAGCAGGTACGCAGAAGCACCGGATTGTCTGTAACAGATATCCAGATCGAGAGTGTCTTAAATGGAAATAGCTGCAGCCTAGATCCCAGAGCCAAAGAGATCATTCAGAAGAATGGGCGCAGTTATACGGAGCGGATTTTGTCTGCCATTATGGAGGCAGGATTTGACCTTCGGGCAATCCCGTCCGTTTTCATGGGCGGCGGTTCCACCATCGTAAGGCGCCACGTGACACCGCAGGACGGGCTTTGCAGGGCTTTTTACTTAACAGACGTAAAAGCCAACGCTGCCGGATATGAACGGATTGTGGGGCAGATGTGCGCAAGGTGAGCCGCCCCGTTTTTTCCTTTCGTCCAACACTGGATGATCCGGAGCATAAGCGGGCATGGGAGATTTTGCAGAGTGTTCCCAATGGACAAAAAAATGCTTTTCTGGTTCAGGCAATCCTGCAATCTGCGGATAGTGAAAATCTGATAGAAAAAATACGGATGGTGTTTCGGGAAGAATTGAAGGAGGTTCAGATATCTCCGGAAAAAAATACGGGGAAACAGGAAGATGGGATTCCGGCACAAATGCTGGATTTTCTTTCCTGCATGGAAGAAAACTGGGAATGAGCGATAAAGCAGATACCATGGGTTTTATTCAATAAAAGTCCGTTAGATTTTAGTGGCAAAAGAGCAAAGGAGGTGGTGCTGTTTTGAAAGTATAGATACATCTATGTATTGTTGGTTGTGCAATGATCTGGGAGCCGATGTTTGTTGGGTATTGTGAATAGCTTTCAATGTATCTTTGGAGTATTGTGTGTATAACAAAACGAAAGGAGATAACGCAGATGGAAATGAAGAACATATGCGGTAAGATCCCACTTGAACTGCATGCAAAGGTGAGAGGGGAAATCGAGCAGCGTGAAATTAGCACACAAGAATTTCTGCAACAGGTAATCGAAGAACATTTTATGGAAAAAGGAGTGGAACAGATGGCAGCAAGAACAATCGCAGTACAGGTAACAGAGGAATTATTCGGAAGGCTCAAAGCGGTACTCGCATGGAAAGGATGCAAACAGAAGGATTTCCTTACAAGCATCATCGAAAAGGCAATCGAGGAAATAGAAGCCGAGCAGGAGAATGCGAGAAGGGAGAAAGAAGCCCTGGCATCCCAGGAGGAAGAAACTGAAGAAGAATTAGAAGAAACCGAGGAAGAACCGGAAGAAGCTGAGGAAGAGTCAGCAGAAGCCGAGGGAGAACAGGATTAAGCCGAAGAAGAACCGGAAAGCACCGGGGATGAATGCTAAGCTGAAGGATCAGAGCTGAAAGAGGAAACTGAAAAGGTGCTGCCAGCTGGAG
>JAUNGB010000021.1 GCA_030524715.1 Eubacteriales bacterium
ATTCATTCCCTTTCTTGCAAAAAATATAGTACAATGTTAAAATAAATTTACAAATCAGTGATTTCAGTGATTTATACAAATCAAGGTTACTGTTCATGCCTGCGGTGTAAACAGTAACAAATCAGAGTTTATAAGAATCAAGAATCCGAGGTTAAAGGAAAATGAGTAAAGAACAAAACCCGGGCGGACAGATACAGTGGGGGAGACTTTTAAAAAAACTCTCGCCCTATACCATCCAGAAGGGCTTCCGGTATCTGAAGCACTATGGACCAAAGGAATTTTGGATCCGCCTTCATGAACGCTTTGAACCCGAAGAAGTCCCCTACGGACCATGGTACGAGGCTTATATACCGGATGAGGAGACGCTGGCGCGGCAGAGAAAATACCGTTTCCGCAATGCTCCGCTTATCAGCGTGGCCGTTCCGGCATATAAGACTCCCGGAATATTTTTACAGCAGATGATAGATTCCCTGTTGGCGCAGACCTATTCCAACTGGGAGCTTTGTATTGTCAACGCAAGCCCGGAGGACTTTGAGATGCAGAAGGTGCTGCGCTCCAATATGAAAAGGGACAGGCGTATCCGCGTCCGCTCCCTGGAAAAAAATCTTGGGATCGCGGAAAATACCAATGAAGCGCTGGCTATGGCAAAGGGGGAGTTTGTTGGACTTTTGGACCATGACGACCTGTTGGCGCCCAACGCTCTCTACGAGATCGCCCTTGCCTTAGAGAAGGATCCGGAGATTGACGCGGTCTATACGGACGAGGATAAGGTTACGGCGTCCCTGGACGAGCATTTCCAGCCCCACTTAAAGCCGGACTTTAATCTGGATCTGCTCCGCTCCAACAATTATATCTGCCATTTTTTTGTGGTAAGGCGTACGGTGGTGGAGAAGGCGGGGGGCTTCCGCCGGGAATTTGACGGGGCTCAGGACCATGACTTTATTTTCCGGTGCGTGGAGTCGGCAAATAAGGTCGCCCATGTTCCGGAGATCCTTTATCACTGGAGAACCCACAAGGCTTCTACGGCAGATAATCCTGCCAGTAAGATGTATGCCTTCGACGCCGGGAAGCGCGCCGTCGAAGCTCATCTTGCCCGGATGGGAGTACAGGGAGAGGTCAGCCACACTAAGGATCTGGGATTTTTCCGGGTGAAATATCCTGTGCAGGGAGAGCCGCTGGTTTCTATTATCATTCCCAATAAGGATGAGAAGGAAACCCTGCAGGCATGTATCCGCTCCATCCGGGAAAAAAATGACTACAAAAATTACGAGATCATCATTGTGGAAAATAACAGCGAAACAGACGAAATTTTCCATTATTATAAAGAATTGTCTAAAGAGCCGGATATCCGGCTTCTCCGCTGGAAGAAGGAATTTAATTATGCCGCCATTAATAATTTCGGCGCCCGCCATGCCAGGGGAGAGTATCTGCTGTTCCTGAATAATGACGTGACGGCCATTGAGCCGGACTGGCTTTCCGAGATGCTGGGCGTCTGCCAGCGCCGGGAGGTAGGGGCGGTGGGAGCCAAGCTGCTTTATCCTGACAATACCATCCAGCACGCAGGCTGCGTGGTGGGTATCGGAGGGATCGCAGGGCATCTTTTTGTGGATATGCCTGCCAGCCGTACGGGATATCTGCATAAGGCGTCGCTTCTTCAGGATATGAGTGCGGTCACAGCCGCCTGTATGCTGATGAAAAAAGAAGCCTTTGAGGCGGCGGGAGGCTTTACGGAGGAGCTTGCCGTTGCCTTTAATGACGTGGATCTCTGTCTGAAGGCAGGCCGCGCGGGGTATCTGATCGTGTATGACCCTTATGCGCTGCTTTATCATATGGAATCAAAAACAAGAGGGGCAGAGGACAGCAAGGATAAGGTACGCCGCTTCCAGACCGAGATAGAATATATGCGCTGTCACTGGATCGACATCCTGAAAAACGGCGACCCCTACTATAATAAAAATCTTTCCCTGACCAAGTGGAATTATTCACTTAAGCCCCTGCCGGGAATGGGAAAGGACAAGGAGAAGTCATGCAGCAAGTATCAGTTATAATTCCTAATTTTAACGGCGTTGCTTATCTGGACGGCGTTCTGGGAAGCCTGGAGAAACAGACCATCAAAAGCTACGAGGTCATTCTGGTAGACAACGGCTCCTCGGACGGGAGCTGTGCGTTTGTGGCGGCCCATTATCCGTGGGTGCATCTGATCGAGCTGCCGGAGAATCTGGGCTTCTGCGGGGCGGTGAACCGCGGTATTATTGCGTCCGGGGCGCCCTATGTCCTTCTTTTGAACAACGACACGGAGGTGGAGCCGGATTTTCTGGAAGAGATGTGCGCAGCCCTTGGACGCCATAAAAAGGCGTTTTCCTGCGCCGCAAAGATGGTCCAGTATTACGACCGGGACAAACTGGACGACGCGGGAAATTATTACTGCGCCCTGGGCTGGTCCTATGCCCGCGGAAAAGGAAAGGATATCCATACCTACGAAAAAGAGGAACAGATCTTTGCCGCCTGTGCGGGAGCGGCCATTTACCGTAAAAAGATTTTTGATAAGATCGGCCTGTTCGACGAAGAGCATTTTGCCTATCTGGAGGATACGGACGTGGGATACCGGGCGCGGATCTACGGCTATGAAAACTGGTACGCCCCCAAAGCAGTGGTTTATCATGTGGGAAGCGGAACCAGCGGCTCCAGATATAATCAGTTTAAAACCAGATATTCATCCAGAAATAATGTGTATCTGATCTATAAAAACATGCCGTTCCTGCAGATTCTGTTAAATCTTCCGTTTCTTATTGCGGGATTCGGCGCGAAATTTTTGTTTTTTGCCCTGAAGGGAATGGGCAGGGAATACGCGGCAGGGATCAAGAACGGCTTCCAGATCAGCAAAAAAGGGCACAAGGTACCTTTTTCCGGAAAAAGGCTGCGTAATTATCTCCGCATTCAATGGGAGCTCTGGGTGAACGTTATACGCCGTTTTTTGGTGTGAGAGATGCATTTCATAGAAAATTTATAAAATAATGTTAAGATTTTATTGCTTTTGGCGTTCATCTATTATAATATTACAATGAAATAGAGCGAGGTGGCAGAGATTGATTGTAGATAACCAGAAGAATTTCAGTCGTCTCCATATGCTGATCGATATTTTAATAGTTGCTGTTTCCTATATCTGCGCATGGTTTATCAGGTTCATATTGATGGGCGCTACGGCTGTCCGGGCCAGAAGCTTCGGGGAGTACATGATGACCCTGGTATTTATCATACCGGTTTATGTGCTGCTGTATCAGGCCTTTGGATTATATGAACCTATGCGCATGCAGGGACGCCGTCTTGTGCTTGCCAGTGTTATAAAGGCAAATACGCTGGGACTGATGATCACAACCTTCATCTGGTATGCTATGGGCGAGGATCATTTCGCCCGAGGCATGGTTTTCAGCTTTTATATTATTAATGTATGCCTGGAATGCAGTATCAGGATGCTGATCTTTTATGCCCTCCGGAATATGCGCAGGCGGGGGCTCAATCAGAAGCAGATGATACTGGTAGGCTACAGCCGCGCTACGGAAGAGTACATTGACCGGATCCAGCAGAATCCTCAGTGGGGATACGTCATCAGGGGGATCCTTGACGACAATATTCCGGCGGGCACTATGTATAAAGGCGTAAAGGTGATCGGCAGGATCGCTAATCTTATGGTGATCCTTCCCACGAACCGTCTGGATGAAATAGCAATCACTCTGGGATTAAGCGAATACTACCGCCTGGAGGAAATCGTCGCATTATGTGAGAAATCAGGGGTACACACCAAGTTCATCCCGGATTATAATAAGATTATTCCGACCAAGCCTTATACGGAGGATATCCTGGGGCTTCCGGTCATTAATATCCGATATGTTCCTTTGACAAATACATTTAATGCTTTGGTCAAACGTGCAATGGACATCGTAGGCTCTGTGGCAGGGATCATTGTGGCTTCGCCGGTAATGCTCCTGATGTGCATCCTTATTAAACTGACTTCCCCGGGACCGCTGATCTATAAGCAGGAACGGGTCGGCCTTCACAACAAAACCTTCCGGATGTATAAGTTCCGTTCCATGGAGCTGCAGCCGGAGGCTGAAGAGAAAAAAGCCTGGACGGTCAGGAATGACCCCAGAGTTACCGGAATCGGCAAATTCATGCGGCGCACAAGTATTGACGAGCTGCCGCAATTGTTTAACATACTCAAAGGTGATATGAGCCTTGTGGGACCCCGCCCGGAACGTCCGTTTTTTGTGGAAAAGTTCCGTGAGGAGATACCGCGATATATGGTGAAGCATCAGGTGCGCCCCGGGCTGACAGGGTGGGCGCAGGTAAACGGATACCGAGGGGACACTTCCATCCGCAAACGTATCGATTACGATCTTTACTATATTGAGAACTGGACCATAGGGCTTGATATTAAAATATTGTTTCTGACAATATTCAAAGGTTTCATCAACAAAAATGCTTACTAAGACAAGGGGAAAAGTCATGAAAGGAAAAATGAAAAAAGTTCTGTTTTTTCTTGAGATTGTGATTCTGCTGGTATTTATCGGCGGCCTGTATATTTACGGGCAGGTTACTTCAAAAATGAAAAAAATTGAACAGCCTGTGCTAAATGAAGAAGAAATTGTGATCAATCCTGAAGCGCCGAAGATGACAGGCTATACGACCTATGCGTTGTTCGGTATTGACCACAGAGATAAAAACGCTGCGCTTAGCGGTGAAAACAGCGACACCATCATTATTGCCAGCGTCAACAATGATACCAAGGATGTGAAGCTGGTTTCCATTTACAGAGATACGCTCCTGAATATCGGAAGCAGCGACACCTATGCCAAGGCAAACGCCGCCTATGCTTACGGCGGCCCGGAGCAGGCCATTTCCATGCTCAATACCAATCTGGATCTGGATATCAAGGATTATGCTACCGTTGATTTTAACGCGCTGGTAACTGTCATCGATTTGCTCGGCGGACTGGATATTCCCATGTCCTATGCGGAAATCGAACATATGAACAATTACAGCGTGGAAACTTCAGAAGAAACAGGAAAGAGTTTTACGCCTATTGAGAAGCCGGATCCTGCGCCTGAGAACCAGGAGGAGATCATCGGTACGTATCACCTGAACGGCGTACAGGCAACCTCCTACTGCCGTATCCGTTATACCTCCAGTCTTGATATGGGACGTACGGAGAGACAGCGAAGAGTGATCCAGATGATCGTTTCCAAAGCAAAGACCGCAGGGCTGTCTACTATTTTTGACATTATGGATGAGGTATTCCCTATGGTGCAGACCTCCATGAGCCAGACAGAGATCCTGAAAATGATACCTACGCTCATCGGTTACAGTGTGGACGATACGATAGGTTTCCCACAGAGCTATAAGTTCTCCAATATTAAGGGAAGCATTATCGTGCCTACCTCGCTGGAGAGCAATGTGATCGAGCTCCACAAATTCCTGTACGGAGAGGACACTGCTTATACTCCATCCGCAGAGGTAAAGGCTTACAGTGAAAAGATCCTGGAAATCGTCGGCGGCGGTGAGCAACTTCTGGATGAGGCTCCTGCAACATCAGAGGAGACGGAAGGAACGGACGATGATAACTTTATCTGGCAGGATAACGGGGATAATACTGATTATGATTCTGATCCTGGTTATACAGATTACGATTCGGATTATACAGACCCCGATCCCGGTTATACGGATCCCGATCCGGGTTATACGGATCCCGATCCCGGCTACACGGAGCCAGACCCTGACCCCGGCTACACAGAGCCGGATCCGGACTATACGGAGCCAGATGATTCGGGTTATACGGAACCGGAAGGCGGCGGAGAAGACGGAGGCTACGAATCCGGTGGTGAAGTACAGGAGAGCTCCGGCGTTTCAGAAACAGAGGGGCTTTCTGAATAAGGCTTTGCGTTGCTCTGTTGTTTCTGTAAGCGGCTGAGAATCGCAACAGTAAGAATCAAAAACCATCCCGTAAGCGGCTGCGGCAGGGATGGTTTTTCTTGTATATCAGATGTGCAGAAAGGATTAAAAATGGAAAATATAAAAGTCGATGTGATCATTCCGACATACCGTCCGGGAAAAGAATTCGGACGTCTGCTGAAACGTCTCAGCCAGCAGGATTATCCCATTCATAAAATTCTGGTCATGAATACGGAAGAGGCTTTCTGGGATCCCGTCTGGGAGAAGGAATATCCTCTTTTGGAAGTACATCACCTGAAAAAGGCGGAATTTGACCACGGAGGAACAAGAAAAAAGGCGGCGGCCCTGTCTGATGCGGAGATTATGGTGTTTATGACACAGGACGCCCTTCCCGGAGACAAGACTCTGATTATCAATCTGCTGCGCCCTTTACTTGAGGATGAAGGTGTGGGCGCGGCGTACGCGCGGCAGCTTCCCAACAGCGGATGCAGCTTTCTGGAAAGGTATACCAGATCCTTTAATTATCCGGCGGAAAGCTGTATCAGGACAAAAGAAGATCTGCCGCAGTACGGAATTAAAACCTTCTTCTGTTCCAATGTATGCGCGGCATACAAAAAGCATATTTATGAGGAAGCAGGAGGCTTTGTTGACAGAACCATTTTCAATGAGGATATGATCTATGCAGGAGGGCTGATCCAACGGGGATATGGGATCGCGTACGCTGCGGACGCCAGAGTGATTCATTCCCATAATTACTCCTGTATGCAGCAGTTTCATCGGAATTTTGACCTGGGCGTTTCTCAGGCGGAGCATCCGGAAATTTTTGCAGGCGTGCCGTCAGAAGGAGAAGGAATAAAAATGGTAAAGAAAACCTTCTGTTATCTGCTGAAAAGCAGGCACCCATGTCTGATACCGGAGCTGATCCTGCAAAGCGCATGCAAATACGCGGGATATCTGGCCGGGAAGCATTATCGGTCCCTTCCCCGCAAAGTCATTCTCTGGTGTACCATGAGCCCTTCCTATTGGCAATAAGCCGTCAAACACACTCCGGTACCGGCGGCAAGGCTATGGACCAATACCGGGTAATTGTCAGTGTCACTATTTCTTAAAACATCTATCACAATTTGAACACAATTGGTTGATAAACTGTCTTCATACTCAGAAAAAAATATAGTCAGATATTATAAAAACGACAGTCCATAGTACATCGCGGCGCCGGAGCGTGTTTGAATCTTGATGTAATAAGTACAATGGCGCACCGGGCACAGCCTATGGATTTGCAGGATAGAAGGGAGCAGTAAACATGAATGATGAAAGGAAATGGGGACAGCCGCCTGAGACGCCGGAAGGGACGCAGGGAAGGAATCCTGTGCAGCCTGTTCAGAGAACGTATACAGAATCAGAAGATGAAAGAAACAGAAGAGCGGTTCCGCCGCAGTATTCACATTACCAGGTGCATCAGAATTCCGGCGGAAGGCCTCCGGTAGGACCGCCTCCGGAAAAGCCCAGAAAAGAAAGCGGCAGCTTTGGCAAAAAGGCGGGAACCACAGTTGCGCTGGCAGTGATATTCGGCCTGGTTGCCGGGGTGGTATTTCAGGGAGTAAATATTATTTCCGGGAAATTTTTCGGGACAGATAACCAGACAGCCCTTTCAACTACAGAGACAGTTCCCGGTTCTGCCGATACAGCGTCATTGGCTGCCTCTGATACAGACGTAAGCACGTTGGCCGCCCAGAGCGGCAATGTGGCGGGAGTAGCCCAGGCGGCTATGCCGGCTGTAGTTGCGATCACTTCCGTAAGTATTCAGGAAATTCCAAGCTTTTTCGGTTACGCTTTTGGGTATGGAGTAAGGGAATATCCCAGTACAGGAAGCGGATCCGGTATCATCGTAGGGGAAAACGACGACGAACTTCTGATCGCCACCAATAACCACGTGGTAGAGGACGCTACTACTCTCAGCGTCTGCTTTATCGGAAATGATGTTGTAAACGCTGAGGAAGAGACGCAGAATTTAGCCAGCAATGACGGAGATATTAACGTAGAAGATGCGGTCAGCGCTAAGATTAAAGGCACCGATCCGGAAAACGATCTTGCTGTTGTTTCCGTAAAGAAAAGCGATATTCCCGAGGACACCATGGCTCAGATCAAGATCGCGCAGATCGGAAGCTCTGACGATCTGGTAGTAGGCGAGCAGGTGGTCGCTATCGGAAACGCTTTGGGTTACGGGCAGTCCGTAACTTCCGGATGGGTCAGCGCCCTTAACAGAACCATTCAGCTTGACAATGGAAGCAGCGCGGAGGTAATTCAGACAGACGCAGCGATTAACCCCGGAAACAGCGGAGGCGCTCTTTTGAATATGAAAGGCGAGCTTATCGGTATCAACTCTGCAAAATACGCGGACGATGCGGTGGAAGGTATGGGTTATGCCATACCGATCTCCAAGGCGCAGCCGATCCTTGAAGAGCTGATGGACCGCCAGACAAGGGATAAGGTGGAAGAATCCAAGGCCGCTTATTTGGGCGTGGAGGTTCTGGATCTGTCAGCGGAAGCGATCCAGATGTACAATATGCCCACAGGGGCTTTCGTTTCCAAGGTTATCGCCGGTAATGCGGCTCAGAATGCAGGAATGCAGAAGGGCGACATTATCGTAAAGCTGGACGGACAGAAGGTCAGCGACAGGGACGACTTGTTGGATAAGCTTCAGTATTATGCGGCAGGGGAAAGCGTGGAAATATTGGTCGCAAGGGCAAGCAATGGAGAATATACAGAGCAGACGCTGCAGGTAGTGCTGGACGCCCAGCCTTCCGCAGAATGAAAACAGCATATGAAAAATAGCAGATAAAAGGGACCTGACCGTCAGGTCCTTTTTTTCAGAAATAAAAACTGATTTTATAAAAACTTTAGTTTGATACAGCCGAAAATTGTGGTATAATTCCGTTATACTGGTAATTTCATTATAAAACTATAAAAGCTGTAAAACTATAAAAGCGCTGACCGGCAGCCGCCATGCGGCAGAGCCGTTTAGTATAGAAGGGAGTCGCTATGACAGACGAATTTGACAATGAAGATTTTTTTGAGGAAGATTTCGAAGACATGGATGAGGATGAGAATTATGAGAAATTCTGCTTTCTCTGCCACCGCCCTGAAAGCCAGACGGGCAGAATGATCGAACTTCCCAACAATATACATATCTGTTCAGATTGTATGCAGAAGAGCTTTGACACCATGAACCAGCATATGACGGATGGCAAGATCAATTATGCCGATCTGTTTAATATGCCCAATATAAGCATGATCGATCTGAGCAGCCTTCAGAATCCGGCTCCGAAGCCTAAGAAGGCAAAGAAAAAGAAAAGCGAGAGCCAGCCGGAGATCGATCTGCGGAATATTCCCGCCCCTCATAAGATCAAGGCTACTTTAGACGAATATGTTATCGGTCAGGAGCATGCCAAGAAGGTGATGTCCGTTGCTGTTTATAACCACTATAAACGAGTGGCGACCGATACAATGGATGAGATCGATATTGAGAAATCCAACATGCTCATGATCGGACCCACCGGATGCGGCAAGACATACCTTGTGAAAACCCTTGCGAAGCTTCTGGACGTTCCTCTTGCTATCGCGGACGCAACCTCCCTGACGGAGGCCGGTTACATTGGAGACGATATCGAGAGCGTGGTATCCAAGCTTCTTGCCGCGGCGGACAATGACGTGGAGAAGGCTGAGCACGGCATTATTTTTATTGATGAAATAGACAAGATCGCCAAGAAGAAAAATACCAACCAGCGCGACGTCAGCGGAGAGGCCGTACAGCAGGGGATGCTTAAGCTTCTGGAGGGCAGCGATGTGGAGGTTCCTGTGGGCGCCAACAGCAAGAACGCCATGGTTCCCCTGACTACCGTTAATACCAGGAACATTCTGTTTATCTGCGGCGGAGCGTTCCCGGATCTTGAGAATATAATTAAAGAGAGGCTGAATAAACAGGCGTCTATCGGTTTTTATGCGGACCTGAAGGATAAGTATGACAATGACCCGCATCTTCTGGAAAAGGTAACGGTAGAGGATATCCGCAATTTCGGAATGATCCCGGAGTTTATCGGACGTCTTCCGATTATCTTTACTCTGGACGGCCTGAGCGAGGATATGCTGGTAAAAATATTAAAAGAACCCAAGAACGCTATTCTCAAGCAGTATCAGAAGCTGCTGGCGCTGGATGAGGTGAAGCTTGAGTTTGAAGAGGGAGCCCTTCATGCCATCGCTTCCAAGGCTATGGAGAAGAAGACCGGCGCCCGTGCCCTCCGCGCGATCCTGGAAGAATATATGCTGGATATCATGTATGAAATCCCCAAGGACGACAGCATCGGGCAGGTGATCATCACAAGAGAATATATTGAAGGGACCGGAGGCCCGAAGATTTTGCTCCGGGGACAGGAAATGCCTCTTCTGGAGGGATAAAGCTTAAAAAGAATGGAGGTAAGACTATGGGTACAGAGTTTTTTGACGAATTAGGAGAAACCATTACAAAGACGGCCAAAGGGCTTGGCGAGCGTGCGGAATTGCTGTATGAAACACAGAAGCTGCGCGGCAGGATTTCCGGCGAGGAACGTATGGTCCATAAGACAATGGAGGAACTGGGAAATATTTTATATAAACGCTACTTAAAGGGAGAAGCCCTGGATGATGAGCAGCGGAGCTTGTGCGAACAGATTGCCATGCATAAAGAGAGGATCCTGAAGTACAAGGACAGCCTTGCAGATATGAAGGGCAAAAAGATCTGCCCTTCCTGCCAGAGGGCGTTAGACAGAGACGCGGCGTTCTGCTCCTATTGCGGCGCGTCGTGTGCCCGTCCGGAAGAGGCGGATGATACGGTGGCGGAAGCGCCGGAGGAGGCTTTTGAAGAAGCCGTACCGCAGGAAGCAGAAGAAGGAACAGCGGCGGAGGACGATACCCCGGTGGGGGAGTTCAAAACGGAAGCTCCGCAGGCAGACGCCGCAGAAGAAGCTTCCGAAGCACAGGCTACTACAGAGGAAATTCCAGAATAAGAAAAAGCTATCCAAGGGAAAGGGTTATCCAAAGGAAAGAGAAGAAAGAGTAAAGAAAAGAAAGAGCAAAGAAATGGGAGAAATGAAAAAGATAAAAAACATAGTGGCTGTCCTGATGCTGGCAGCCTTTGTTTTTATGGGAACAGGGACGGTACAGGCAGCCTCCGGGAGCAGCAGCCCGTCCGTTTCAGTAAAGGCGGCGGCTTCTGTTAAAAAATATTCTCTGCCGGATAAAAGCGGCAGGGATTTCCTGCTGAAGGGAAACGCCTGGTATCTGACCGACAGTGAAGGACAGGCGCTTACCGGATTACAGTATCTTCCCGCGGGAAAGGCGGGAAAAACAAGCTTTTCCGCAGGCTATTATTATTTCAGCAAGGAAGGGAAGCTCTGTACGAAAGCTGACTTCCATAAGCTGGATACCAAGGTCAACGGCAAACGCTTCCGGGGGACTTATTATTTCGGAGGTTCCAACGGAAGCCTCTATACGAAACGGGGCTGGATCACCATCGGGAAACAGAAATATTATCTTTCCAGCAGTGGAAGGCGTTACCAGGACTGCTGGAAATCAGGATACTATTTACTGTCCAACGGAAGGATCGCCAAAAACCAACAGGTACCGGACGGTTCTTATGTGGACTGCGACGGACGTAAATGCGCAAAAGAAGAAATGGCCTTAAGCTCCCTGAAGAAAAGTCTGGAGAGCATGACCAAAAAGTACCCGGGAACATGGTCCGTATATGTAAAGAACCTGAAAACAGGAGATATCATAAACCTTAACGAGAAAACCATGTATCCCGCAAGTACCATTAAAGCGTTTGTAATGGCGTCTATCTATGACCAGATCAACAGCGGGAAGCTGTCCTACAGCTCTGCGATCAAAAATCTGCTGAAGCAGATGATCACAGTCAGCGATAATGAGTCCTGCAACCAATTGGTCCGTTACCACAGCAAAAGCAGAAGCTTTATATCCGGCGCCGGGGAAGTAAATAAATATCTTAAGAAAAACGGTTATACAGGTACAGAAATTCATCATACCCTGAGTCCGTCTTCTTCGGCATATACCAGCGACGGGAAGTCAAATATGGGGTCGGCAAAGGACTGCGGCGTGCTTCTGGAAAAAATTTATAAAGGAACTTGCGTGTCGAAAAAGTACTCCAAAGAAATGCTGAACCTTCTTCTGGGGCAGACAAGACGCTGGAAGATCCCTGCGGGACTCCCTTCAGGCGTCAAGGTTGCCAATAAAACGGGAGAAACCTCGGCGGTCCAGCATGATATGGCCATCGTATATGGCAAAAAGACGGACTACATCATCTGCGTCTTTTCCAGCGGCGCCGGAGAAAGCAGCGGGATCAGCGGAATACGCAGCATATCCCGGAAGGTATATGAATATCTGAACCCATGACAAGCCGCGGGGCGGCCTGCGTTTATGATTGAGGGGCAAATGGAAATGCGAATGTCTATATTACTGCATGATAAATACTTATCGACAGAACAGAAGATATGACGTTTTCGATAAGAAACAGTGACGGGCAGGGATGAAAAGAAACGAAAATGCAAAATAAAATTAATTTTTTATAAAGAATTTTAATAAAACGCAGTGTATGGGTTGCGTTCTACTGAAAAATGGGGTAGAATGGAAGCGTAGGGATATTTTGAAATAAGCTTAAACAAAACAGGAGTGAAAAAATGAAAAACAAAAAATTATTTCGTGCATGTATGGCCGGAATGCTCAGCGCAGCATTATTGATGACGAGCGTTCCTGCTATGGCCGCAGAGTTCGGAGATGATGCCGCAGGAGAGGGCATTACAGTTCCTGTAGAAACACAGGAGGACGAGCTGTTTACCACAGAAGAAGCGGATACAGAAATTGCCGCAAAGGGTGCTTCGGAAGTAGCGATCAATTCCACCAACTTCCCGGATTCGAATTTCCGCAGCTACGTTTTAGACAATTTGGATACTAATAAGAGTAAGGGCTTATCTTCCACAGAAATCAAAGCCGTTACAGAAATCGACGTATCCGGCAAGGGTATTAAGAACCTGAAGGGTATCGAGAGATTTACATCCTTAAAAGAATTGTATGCTTCCAATAACAAGCTGACAAGCATCGACCTGACCAAGAATACCAAGCTTACCTATGTCAATGTCAGCAAGAACAGCTTAAAGACTCTGGATCTGAGCAAATGCACGGGCGGGCTGACATATGTCATCTGCTCCAATAACTCATTGACGAAACTGACACTTCCATCTGTGTCCTACTTAAAGAAGCTGAATTATATCGATGTAAGCCATAATAAGTTTACATCTCAGGGAAATGCAGGACTTACAACTATTTCGAAGTCCAAGCTTGCAGATTTAGACCAGATCGACGCAAGCTACAATTCCATGACTTCCTTCAACTGCTCCGGCTTTGAGGGAATCCTGGATCTGAGCAATAATAAAATCACAACCTTATCCGGCGGTTCAGAAGGATATCAGGCGGCAGCTATTTATCTGGAAGGCAGCGGCAATACCTTAAGCAAAACCTCCAAGGTGGATTTTGCGACACTTGGCAACAAGGTACCACAGCGTTTCAGCTGCAATTCCAGTGTGAAGAGCAAGATCGTCATGGTAACTCCAAGGCTGACCGCAAAAGCAGATTCCAACTACACCAAGATCACAGTGGCTGTTGGTTCCACCTCCGATAACGCAAGCTACAAGCTTGAGAGAAAAGTCGGAAGCGGCGCATATACAACTGTAAAAACATGGGGCGAAGGCGAGCTTGACGATCCGGAATTCGGAGACGACGGATATGTGGATACAGATGTGGCTGCCGGCAAGTCTTATACATACAAACTGACTGCAACGGTAAGCGTCCAGAACAGAAACCAGACTCCGACCTCCTGGTCTTCTACCAAGAGCGTAACTGTTAAGACCATACCCGGAACTCCGTCCATAACTGTGAAGTCTTCTGCAAAGAAGACAGCAAGTATTAGCTGGAAAGCTGTCAGCGGCGCAAGCGGATACGTAGTATGCATAGGAACCAGCAAGAGTAAGGTAACCACAAAGATCGGCACGACTACCAAGGTGTCCGTGACCAAGAAGGGCCTGACCAGCGGCAAGACCTATTATTTCCGGGTTCGCGCTTACAGAACCGTCAACGGTAAAAAGGTTTACGGAAGCAGCAGCTCCATTAAGAGCGTAAAGGTGAAATAAAACTCCCATAAAATCAATCATGGGAATACAAGGCTATAGCGTGAAAATAAGATTATAATGTGAAAACAAGATTATAACGAAAAGGCATTGTCTTTCGCAGAATAAAATGCGGGCAATGCCTTTTTACACCCAGACAGTGGACGAGCTGCAGTTCATCCGCAGTTCATCACTGCTATCCTGTTCCTGGTTCCTGTAACAGCCTTCCATTCAGGATTCCGGAATTTTTACCATTTGCTTCCCGGGCGGGCTGGACGGCGTGAGTTTTGGGAAATTTCCTGCCATAAAGGATGATTTGCGGGGAATCGTTCAAGCACTTGAAATTTCACGCCAATTCTGTGAGGAAGAGCAGAAACATTATCCGTACGGCAGACCCTTTCTGATTCTTGCGCGGATCATTGTATTGCTATGCAAAATACAAAGAAAGGCAGATAGAAGCGTAACCTGTCCGCTATTGGTTAACACCACAGGTGTGAACAGTAACTTCCATACGGGATTTTTTCGATTTCTTTCTGATAGTTATTGCATTGAATTATTTTAATGATATAATGTAATTGTAACTGAATTGTCAAAAGCCACAATTTGCAAGTTGATTGTAATTTCGCACAATGAGGTACAGAAAAATAAGCAAGTCATAAATCGAATGCAGATAAGCATTCCCTGCTTCAAGCGGGCAGAACTCTAGGGGCGGATATGGGGGATGTTTATGTCTGTGGAAGTTTATAGTTCCCACTTGCAAGCCGCGTAGCGACCTGCGTTCATGAGCATGTAGCGAAGCGGAATGCGGATGAACGCTTTGCTTTAAGCTTAATTAATGCTGAAATTTGTGCAATATCGCAAATTAGATAGGTATTTTGGGCAATGGAATCATAATTATCAAATTTGAGGAAGGGATAGTGTATGAAAAGAATAAAAAATATGCAATTGAGGAAATGGCTTGTTTCAATAGGAATCTTAGTTATGGCTGTTTTTATCACAAAGGTAGATGTACGGGCTTCAAACTGGTATGATAGTATACTGAATTCGACAAGTGGGACTTTTAAAGTAAAAAATATTTCCGGGGGAACTGTAACCGCTTATAGAAAAAACTATTCTTATTATAAAGCTATAGATATAAATGGAGATGGCGTAAAAGAACTGTTTTTATCAACGACTAAATCATCATTTTATGCGTACGGTGATTCTATAATACTTTTGTCATATAAAAATAAAAAGGTTACGCCTTTACTATATATTAGTTCTTCTGGCGGAGGGGAAGTACTATATAAAAATAATGCTATTTGCCATTATCATAGAATTGCCGGTGCTGACTGGTATGATATTTATCAATTAAAGAATGGCACTTTAAAATCTGTAGCAAAACTTCGACGAATACATGATTATTTTGGTTCTGGTAAGAACTTGACTTATCAAGAGATTTTTTATAAAAATGATGTAAAATGTTCGAAATCTACATATAACAGTTATGTAAAAAAATATTATACTGGAGGTAAGAAATTAACGTATTCTGTTATCAAATATAAAGAGCAGAATCCAAATTTATCGAAAACAGCTCAGCATAAGCTATATCAGAATACAATAAAAAATTATAACAAAAAAATGAAGAAAGGTGCAGCACAATGGGGAGAATCCGGGTATGCTACTTATTATGCATTTGCAGATATAGATAAGAATGGGACTGATGAATTGATTTTACGTTATGAGTATATTGGGCAAAACAACCACAAAACTAATATTGACTCCGGATATGGAGAGAATACCTATATCTATACAATTAAAAATGGAAAAGTAAAAACAGTGTTATCAAGTGGCGAGTATTCTCCTGCGTTTGCGCATGAAAATTTTGTGAGAGTATACAAAAATAGTAATTTAATAAACCGAGGATTTTCACATGAACCTACGGATGATATATTTTACAAGTATAGCAATGGCGTATTGTCTTCGAAAAGATCACTTTCTTTGACAAGAGGAAGTTTGTGGACAATTAATGGTAAGAAGTCTACCCGTCAGGCATGTATGAATATTTTTAATAAAGCGACCAACAACGATACAGGATATTCAATGAAAAGATATAATGGATAGTTTTTTATTTCTGAACTTCCTTGAATTTTAACACTCAATTGTATAAATGTTCGATTTTTACGTTTTTTCTTGATTTACAACTGAATATTATGAGAATCAATTAACACTTAATTTTTTTAGCATTGATGGCAGAAAACATTGTGTTTATGGTTTTTTGTAATTGAGTGCTAAAAATGTAGGAAGTTCAGATTATTAGGAAGGAGAAACTATGAAAAGGATTTTAGCATTTATTCTTTCGCTAATTCTTTTATTTCAGGTGATAATTCCTGTATCAGCAAAAACTACAGTTGTTTCTGACTCAGCACCAGATTATGATATCTGGATGTCAGATACTTTGATACAGGGACTGAATGGAGCAGGAGGTCTGTATAAAACGTTCAGACAATCGCAGGAACCTGTATCTATAAAATTAAATAAGACATCCGTAACATTAAAGGTTGGAGAATCAGTTTCAATAAAAGCGACAGTTACTGGGAAAGCGAATAAGGTGACATGGAAGTCAACGAATACTTCCGTTGCTACTGTTAATTCAAAAGGGAAGATAACTGCAAAGGCAAAGGGCACCACAACTATAAAGGCAACAGCAAATGGTGTGAAGACGACTTGCAAAATAATAGTAAAAAATGTTGATAAAAAGGAGAAGGCAAGAAAAGCCTATAAAACATTAATTAGTCAATACGAAAAGAAATACGGTATTGCAAAATTTGGTTATATTCGTGGGAATTATTACTGGACGGGGCTTTGCTTTTGTAAGCTTTTTGATTTTAACAATGATGGGATTGAAGAATTAGTTCTTGTTTATCAGTCTGAAAAATCCAATAAAGATAAAATACAATATCATGTTGAATTCTGGACCCATGATGGTAAAAGGTTAAATAATATTATATCTACAATTTCATGGTCTGGAAATAATAGCCCATTGTTTGGATTTGTTTCATTCGTAAAGTATAAAGGGAAAACATACCTTCATATATCACCGGATCCTATGTTTAAGGATTATTATTATGGGAAAAAAAGTACTGGAAACCTTGGTTTAGTACACAAGTTTGAATGGAAAGGAGATATGATAAAAGGTCAGTGGTATTATAATGGTAAAAGAATAACTGTCGCAAAGCACTCAGAGTTGTTTAATTCACTAAGTGCATCTTCTACTGGTTATGGGTTCAGTTCTTTGGAACATAAAAGTAAAATTGAAGAGCAAATTAGAAAAACAAAAAATGTTCTAAATCTTCCTTAAAAAACTAAAGACTGTAAAATAGATACCAAAAAATATCTATATAGATTCGGAGTTTTTCGTGGACAGATTCAGGTAGTATTGAGTATAATGTATGATGTAGACAGAACGTGGATTTCTATGACTGTGTGATTAAAGGATGCTCTCTTTTATCTTTCTACGTCTGCTCTGGAAATATGGTGGCTGGCATGGCTTGACTGTGCCAGCCTTTTTGGAAATTATTTTTCGTGTCATCAAAATGAGAATTAAAAGAGTTATCCATAGTTTAGGGTTGGGTGTTTTTTGAAATTTCAGTGCTTTTAGAGAGAAATTTGGGTCTATCAGAATGAATATTCTTTGTTTGCCAGTTTAACCTTATTAAGCAAGAAGTCTCCCGCCTCTTAGGTAGGGGATGAATTGCGTCCCCGTGATGCTTGAAAAAATTAGTGAAAAGTATTATACTGAAATCAGTCGAATGGAATAGAAAGGCTGAAATATGATAGAATTAGACAATAATGATCATTTAGTATTTTTTGTTGCACTATCATCTTATACTTGTGGTAAAATATCGTCGACAGGTTTTCGATGACGGTGTATCAAAAAGGGCAAAGGAAATATTTGAGTATATATTGCCAAAATACAATATTACTTTGCAGGAATGTAATCATGACAAAGACCATATACACATATTGTTCAGGGCACATCCTAATACTGAAATCAGTAAATTCATAAACGCATACAAAAGTGCCAGCAGCAGACTTCTGAAAAAAGAATTTCCTCAAATACGGCAAAAGCTTTGGAAAGAATATTTCTGGCGTCAGAGTTTTTGCCTGCTTACAACAGGCGGCGCACCAATTGAAGTTATCAAGCAATATATCGAGAGCCAGGGTCAAAAAGACAGAAAAAGGAGGTGAAACAATGGCGAATAAAGCTTACAAATTCAGAATATATCCAAATTCAGAGCAGCAGGTTTTGTTTGCCAGGACCTTTGGCTGTGTACGTTTTGTGTACAATCGTATGTTAGCTGATAAAATCAAATATTATAAGGAAACAGGAAAAAAACTGAATAATACACCGGCACAATATAAAAAAGAGTATGAGTGGCTGAAGGAAGTAGACAGTCTTTCTTTAGCGAATGCTCAAATGAATTTGCAGAGAGCATATAACAACTTTTTTAGAAGGCCTGAAATGGGTTTTCCGAAATTCAAGTCTAAGAAATCGAATCGTAAAAGTTATACGACGAATTGCATAAACGGAAATATTTCGATTGAAAGCGGGTATATAAAACTCCCGAAGATCGGATTTGTGAAATTGAAACAGCATAGACGGATCCCATCCGGTTATAAACTGAAATCAGTGACGGTAAGTCAAACTGCGGGCGGACAATATTATGCAAGCGTTCTTTTTGAGTACGAAAGCCAAATACGGAAAAAAGAATTGTGTAATTTCTTAGGCCTGGATTTTTCCATGCATGGGCTGTACAAGGACAGCAATGGAAACGAGTCGGCTTATCCCAGGTATTACAGACAGGCAGAGAAGCGATTGAAACGGGAACAACGCAGGCTCTCGCTCATGCAAAAGGGCTCTGAAAACAGAAACAGGCAAAGAATAAAAGTAGCGAAATTACACGGAAAAGTTGCTAACCAAAGGAAAGATTTTCTACATAAGGAATCAAGGCAGATAGCCAATGTCTATGATTGTGTTTGTGTGGAGGATTTGGATATGAAAGCAATGTCACAGACATTAAACTTTGGAAAATCTGTATCTGATAATGGCTGGGGAATGTTTGTAACATTTTTGAAATACAAACTGGAAGAGCAGGGTAAAAGGCTTATAAAAGTAGATAAATTCTTTGCAAGCAGCCAGATCTGTTCCTGTTGTGGATACAAAAATTCTGAGACAAAAAATATGAGTATCAGAGCATGGGATTGTCCTGAATGTGGAGCGCATCACGATAGAGATGAAAACGCTGCGATAAATATCAGAAATGAAGGAATGCGGATAGCATTTGCATAATTATGAAACAAAACCGTGGGGCACACGGGGATAGCTCGCTTATGCTGTAGTCAGTGGACTACTCGAACGAGAACCGACTGCTTGCTTTTGCAAGAGGAAGTCCCTACTTCTTCAAGTAGGGGAGGATGTCACATTCGCAGTTTGTTACTTGCTTAAAGCGGAAAAGTGTGGTATAATTCGACATACGTTTGGTTATTTATGAAAGCAAGGAGGCGAAAACGATACCTAAAGCTGTCTATATTGTATAGAATAGTGCTGTGAAGTCTCAGGTGTTTTATAAAAATCCTGGTATGCTGCCTGAGACAACATTACATAGATCTGTCTTCTTATTGGGCGCATGGTCAATACATGCTTATTGGGGCATGGCGGATACATGCAGGTTTTAGTATGGCAAATACATACAATTTTTATAAGCACACGAAACAGCCTTTGAAGCAGCTTTTGAGGGCTGTTATTTCGCATGTGGAAAGAATATGAAGGATGGATGTTTAAATACCGGGAAAAAGAAAAAATAGGATGTGATAAGTATGGCAAAATATTTTGCAAAAAGATTGGGAATGGCGCTGCTGACAATTCTGCTTGTGGCCTGTGTAACATTCCTTTTAATGAATGCAGTGCCGGGAAGTCCCTGGTTAAGTGAAAAGACGCCTTCAGAAGCAACTCTGGCTGCGCTGAATGCGAAGTACGGACTGGATAAGCCTGTTCCGGTTCAGTTAGTAAAGTATCTTGGCAATCTGCTCCACGGTGATTTCGGCGTATCCTTGAAGATGCAGAAGAATCGTGCTGTCTCAAGTATTATTATTGAAATGTTTCCAATATCTGCAAAGGTAGGCGCGATCGCACTGCTTTGGGCGGTGCTGGTAGGCATACCGTTAGGCTGTCTGGCCGCTTTTAAGCGCGGCAAGCTGACTGACAGTATTTTGAGAGTGGTATGTACACTTGGAATCTCCATGCCAAGCTTTGTTGTGGCCTCCACATTGCTGGTGGTTTTTGCAGGCGGACTGGCGTCGCTGAAATTCTTCCCGACGATTTTTGACGCCTCGCTGGGCTGGCGTTCCTATGTGCTGCCCTGTTTTTCGCTGGGATTTTATCCTATGTGCTATACGGCCCGTCAGACACGTTCCGCCATGCTGGATGCTCTGAATCAGGAATACATTAAAACAGCAAGAGCCAAAGGTCTGAAAAATAAAAAGATCATTTTTAAGCATGCGCTGAGAAACGCATTGATCCCGGTTATTACTTATCTGGGACCGCAGGTTGCGTTCACCCTTTGCGGAGGCTTCGTCGTAGAGAGCGTTTTCTCCATTCCGGGGCTTGGACGTTATCTGGTGCAGTCCATTCAGAACCGTGATTACCCGGTTATTATGGGAACCACCATTTTCGTCGCTTCCTTTGTTATTCTGATGAATCTTGTGGTGGATCTTCTTTACAGGCTGGCGGATCCGAGGATCGACCTGACGAAGGGAGGAGAATAAACGTGGCGGAAAAGAAAAAAATAAAACGTTGCCCTGTCAGCTTTCAGCCGGATATTGAATCCCTGCTGGAGGATCTGTCAGAGGACGATTTCAGCCCTGCGTCCAGGGAAGAAAAGGATGACTTTATACAGGATCGTCAGAGCGTTTCTTATTGGAAGGACGCATGGCGGAGATTAAAGAAAAATGTTGTGGCTATGGTAGCGCTGGGCGTGATCATATTCCTGTTTCTGTTTGCGTTTGCAGGACCTTTGTTTGTTCCTTACGGATACGAAGAGTTTAATTCCGGCGCGGAGAACTTATTCCCATATCATTATACTTTAGAAGACCAGCAGCGCCTGGATGAGGAAATTGCGGCGAGAACACAGACTGACGTTGTGGATGTAGACGAGATGATCGCCCAGGCACAGGCAGAGGCTGAAGCCAACGGAGAAAAATTTACGAAAAAGGATGAGGCTGTGATCAGGGCTCAGGCAAAGGTTGCGGCAAAAAGCAACACCTCTGAAGACTCTGAGGACGTGGATCAGGAAGCCGTCCGCAAGGAACTGGGAATTAAAAAGCATTTGTTCGGCTATTCCACGGAGGAACTGGAGAGAAAGGCCGCCGGAGAAAAGGTATTCCCCCATATATTCGGTACGGATATGTACGGGCGTGATATTCTGGTCCGTGTGATGTACGGCGCCCGGGTGTCCATGTCCGTAGGCGTATTTGCGGCCCTTTTGGTATTGGTCATCGGAGCTGTGTACGGCTCCATTTCCGGATACTGCGGCGGAAAGGTGGACGCCGTGATGCAGCGTATTGTGGAATTGATCTATTCAGTTCCTGAGATGCTGGTAGTTCTTTTGATCGCAACGGCTATGAAGCCGATTTTAACAGAATATGTGAACTCAGGAGGCGGCGGACCGCTGAAGTCCTTTGTTTCCGTGCTCGGCCCGAACCTGATCTCCATGTTTATCGCATTCGGCATGCTGTACTGGGTAACCATGAGCCGTATTATCCGCGGACAGGTGCTGCAGTTGAAACAGCAGGAGTATGTTACTGCCGCAAGGGCATTGGGCGCTTCCGGCGGACGGATCATCCGCCGTCATCTGCTGCCTAACTGTATCGGTCAGATCGTAGTTACCACCTGCCTGCAGATCCCGTCTGCGATCTTCCTGGAATCCTTTTTGTCCTATCTTGGCGTGGGCGTATCGGCGCCGCTGCCAAGTCTTGGTTCCATGGCAACGGACGCACTCAGCGGCATGTATACTTATACTTATCGTCTGATCGTTCCGTCGGTCGTCCTCAGTGTTATGATCCTGGCCTTTAATCTCTTTGGCGACGGCTTAAGAGACGCGCTGGATCCGAAGCTGAAAAAGTAAAGAAGGAGGTAGGTACGATGTCTGAACAGAAGAATAATACAAAATTATTGGAAGTAAAAGACCTGAAAGTCTCCTTCTTCACTCCGGCAGGGGAAGTAAAAGCCGTAGGAGGGATCTCCTACGACCTGAATTATGGAGAGGTCATGGGAGTGGTTGGCGAATCCGGTTCCGGCAAGAGCCAGGAGGCGTATTCCATTATGGGGCTTCTGCAGTCCCCGGGTAAGGTGATCGGCGGTTCCATTACCTTTGAGGGGCAGGATGTGCTTTCCTTTTCCAAGGACGAGATGACGTCCTTCAGAGGCAATAAGGTGGCTATGATCTTCCAGAACCCGATGACCTGTCTGAATCCGGTGTATACCATCGGCAATCAGCTTGTAGAAGCGCTGCGCGCCCATGATAAAAAAATCACCAAGGCAGAGGCGGAAAAGCGCGCCATGGAAATGATGGAAATGGTGGGCATCAATAACGTAGAGAAGCGTATGAAGCAGTATCCCCACGAGTTTTCCGGCGGTATGCGCCAGAGGGTTATGATCGCCATGGGCCTGATCTGCCATCCCAAGCTTCTGATCGCCGATGAGCCCACTACGGCCCTGGATGTTACCATTCAGGCCCAGATTCTGGATCTGATGAAGGATTTACAGAAGAAGACGGGAATGGGAATTATTTTTATCACGCATAATCTTGGCGTGGTGGCAGATATCTGTGACAAGGTATCCGTTATGTATGCGGGAAAAATTGTAGAACAGGGACCTGTGGACGATATTTTTTATGCGCCCGCCCATCCGTATACGAAGGGCCTTCTGCGCTCCATGCCCCGCGTGGACGCCCAGAGCTATGAACGTCTGATCCCTATTGAGGGAACGCCTGTGGATATGCTGAATCCGCCGGAGGGCTGCCCGTTTGCGCCCAGATGCGAGAGCTGTATGAAAATATGCCTGAAAAAAATGCCTCCGTATGTGGAAGTGGGAGAGAAACACCGTTCGGCATGTTGGCTGCGCGTACAGGAACAGATAAAAGGGGAGGAAAAGTAAAATGGCAAAAGAAGAAAAGAATCTCCTTGAAATAAAAGATCTGAGAAAATATTTTCCGATTAAAGGAGTCAAGGGACCGGGAGTACAGGCGGTTCAGGATGTTTCTCTTTTTATTAAAAAAGGAGAAACACTGGGTCTTGTAGGAGAGTCCGGCTGCGGCAAAACGACCCTTGGCAGAACGATCCTGCGGCTTTATGAACCTACGGGCGGTACGATCATCTATGACGGAGAGCCCATCTATGATAATCCCCTTGGGCCGGATGGAAAGCCGCTGGGCAAGGCAAAGGCTGTAAAAATGCTTCCCTACCGCAGAAAAATGCAGATCATTTTTCAGGATCCGTCAGCGTCTCTGGACCCGCGTATGACAGTAGGGGAAATTATCGGAGAGGCAATTGATATCCATAAGCTTGCGGCAAGCAAAAAAGACCGCGCCGACATGATCAAAGAACTGCTGGGGCGCGTAGGCCTGAATACCGAGCATGCAAACCGTTATCCCCATGAATTTTCAGGAGGACAGCAGCAGCGTGTGGGTATTGCCCGTGCACTGGCTGTAAAGCCGGAGTTTATCGTATGTGACGAGCCGATCTCGGCTCTGGACGTTTCCATTCAGTCACAGGTCGTAAACATGCTGGAGGATATGCAGCAGGAATTGGGGCTTACCTATCTGTTTATCGCCCATGACCTGTCTGTAGTGCGTCATATTTCCAACAGGATCGGCGTTATGTACCTTGGTTCCCTTGTGGAGCTTGGGGAGAGCTATGAACTGAACCGCCATCCCATCCATCCATATACCCAGACGCTCCTTTCCGCAGTGCCGGTTCCTGACCCGCAGTTGAGCCGCACAAGACAGAGGATCATTCTGGAGGGGGATGTGCCCAGTCCTATGAATCCGCCAAGCGGATGCCGTTTCCACACCAGATGTCCCTATGCCACAGAGCAGTGCAGCCGGGAGACGCCGAAATTCAAGGAACATGAGCCGGGACACTGGGCGGCCTGCCATTTGTTGGATAAGTAATATAGGTTAGCCCGTCCGATATCCATGCACCATTGCGTACGAGTACGCATGATCCATGGCTGCCGTCCGGGACTTTTACAAGGTATTATGCTCTTCGGGGCTGTAAATACATGCGCAGGACTGCGCAAAAATAAAAAGGAGGATATGTTAATGAAAGCAAAAAAATTTATGTCTCTGACATTATCTGCTGCTATGGTTGCAAGCCTGGCAACAGGAACGTCCGTATTTGCTGAGGAAGGGGGGGCTTCTTCTGAAGGCTTTAACATTGCAGTGTGCCTGGCATCTGAACCTCAGAGTATTGACCCGGCGTTAAACTCTGCAGTTGACGGCGGAATTATGATCAACCATATGTTTGAGGGCCTTGCCAAATGGGTTGACGACGGTGAAGGCAATGCTGTTACTGCTCCGGGACAGGCTGAATCCTGGGAAAAGACTGAAAACGAAGACGGTACTGTTACCTATACCTTTACCCTGCGTGACGGAATCAAATGGTCCGATGGCAAGGATGTAACAGCAGGAGATTTTGAATATAGCTGGAAACGTCTGGCAAATCCGGATACTGCTGCTGACTACAACTATATGATCCAGATGGTAAAAGGCTATGCAGAGGTTGCCGACGGAAGCGCAGACCCGGATACTCTTGCAGTAAAGGCACTTGATGATAAAACCCTGGAAGTTGTATTAACCTACGACTGCCCGTATTTTGAGGGAATTATGGCATTCCCGGCAACCTACCCTGTTCGTGAGGATATGGTAGAGGGAAACGACGAGTGGACCTATGACACAGCAACCTATATCGGAAATGGTCCATACAAGATGAAGGAATGGACACATAATGCGTCTATCGTAGTTGAAAAGAATGAAAATTACTATGACTACGATAATCTTGGACCGGATACGATTCAGTTTACGCTTCTGGATGACAACAATGCAATGCTGGCAGGTTACAAGAGCGGCGAGCTTGACTTTATCGAAAACCTGCCGGTAGACGAACTTCCAAACTATCTGGCATCCGGCGAACTGGAAATCGGAGATTATCTGGGAACCTATTATGTATGCTTTAATACAGAAGACGAAGTTTTCTCTGATCCAAAGGTTCGTAAAGCATTCTCTCTGGTAATTGACCGTAACTATATTGTTGAGAATGTTTCCCAGTCCGGTGAGGTTCCGGCAACAGGCTATGTACCGGCCGGCGTGTATGACGCAGAGGGTGCAAGCGGTGATGATTTCCGTACGGTAGGCGGAGAATATTACAGCGTTGCAGAGGAAGATTACGAAGCTAACTGTGAAGAAGCACGCGCTCTTCTGGCAGAGGCAGGCTATCCGGACGGCGAAGGCTTCCCGACTGTTGAGTATTTATATAATACCGACGACAAGCACAAAAAGATCGGCGAGGCTCTTCAGAATATGTGGCAGGAAGAACTTGGCGTAACAGTAACTCTGGATAACCAGGACTGGAACGTATTCCTTGAAAACAGAAAAGAAGGTAACTATCAGATCGCTCGTAACGGCTGGATCGCAGACTACAATGATCCTTGCTCTTTCCTGGATATGTGGTATACTGACGGCGGAAACAACGACGCACAGTACTCCAACCCGGATTACGATGCTAAGATCGATGAAGCTACATCTACTTCCGTGCCGGAAGAACGTATGGAAGCATTCCATGCAGCAGAAGACATTCTGATCAAGGATGACAGCGTTCTGGCTCCGATCTACTTCTATACACAGCCATATATGCTTGCAGACGATATCGAAGGCATGTACTATACACCGCTTGGATACTTCTTCTTCGGATATACATCCCGGAAATAAGACAGGCGTATTTATGAAGAAATAGGCGTGCAGCGCCGCCAAATGGACGGAAACACGTGCGTTTGGCGCGGGCTGAACGCAGGCTTCAGGACTCGCGAGCGAGTTTAAGCATATAATCTCCCGGTTTTTGCGGCATTTGTCAGGCCGCAGCCGGGGGATTTTTATGTATCAGATGCGGGATGACTCCCGTCTCTATAGGCGGTGAGTAACGAATTTGTATCAGATGTGGGATGACTCCCGCCTCTATAGGCGGTGAGTAACGAATTTGTATCAGTGGCGTGATTCAATCCCTCATCTGATATATGCTCCGCGGGGATGTGCAGGGATTCGGTTTGGAATTATGTCAGCGTAACTGACCCGAATCCCGCACCAAGACTCGCGAGCGAGTCTTGAACGGGAAAGGAAGAGAGAAATGGAATATATACAAAGAGATTATACGGATTATATCATTGATCAGGCTGTGAAGCTTTTGAATATTGACAGTCCCAGCGGTTATGGAGAGAAGGTAACAGAGTATTTGCTTGAAGAGCTTCACCGCATCGGCGTTCACGCAGAGCGTACGGTAAAGGGCGGCGTTATAGCTGATTTTGGTGGAGAAGATACAGATAATGGCATTTTACTGGAATCCCATTGCGATACTCTGGGCGCGATGGTGCATCAGATCAAAGACAACGGAAGGCTGAAACTGACCCCTGTAGGCGGTATGCGCCCGGAAAACGCAGAAGCGGAAAACTGCCGTATTATCACAAAAAGCCGGAAAATTTACGAGGCGACCTGCCAGCTTGTGAATGCATCAGTCCATGTGAATGATAAGTATACAGTAAAAAGAACATGGGACAGTGTGGAGGCAGTCATTGACGAGCCTGTCCGTGCAAAGGAAGACGTAAAGAAGCTGGGAATCAGGAACGGGGATTATGTGTGCTTTGAACCGCGTACCCGGGTAACGGAAAGCGGATATATCAAAAGCAGATTTCTGGATGATAAGATTTCAGCCGCCATTCTTCTGGGATATGCAAAATACTTAAAGGATAATAAAATCACGCCGAAACGGCGGGTATATGCTCATTTTACCATTTTTGAGGAAGTGGGCCACGGCGCCGCCGCTTCCTGCCCGGAAGGAGTGACGGAAGTATGGTCCGTGGATATGGGCTGTGTGGGAGAGGGGCTTGAGTGTACGGAGCAGGAGGTTTCCATCTGCGCCAAGGACAGCGGCGGGCCCTACAGCTATGCGGTAGTAAGACGTATGATTGAAATCGCGCAAAAGCATAACATCGGATTTGCCGTGGATATCTATCCCCACTACGGCTCGGATGCAGAGGCGACGCTTGCGGCAGGCAATGACGTCCGGCACGGACTGATCGGCCCCGGCGTCTATGCCAGCCATGGATATGAAAGAACCCACCGGGATGGTGTGAAAAATACCTTTGACCTGATACGATATTATCTGGAAGAGTAGTGACGAGGGGGGAGGAAAGAGACCAATGAAAAAGATTGCAATAGCGTTATTGACAATTCTGATTTTTGTTTTGCCAGCGGGAATGGTACATGCGGAAGTACATGCTGAACGGCTGGTTTTTTTCGGTGGAGATAAGGCGGAAATGGAACTTCAGACAGGAGAACAGGAACCTTTGACCGGATGGAAAACCATAGATGGCCAGATTTTTTATTTTGAAGAGTCCGGGGAATCGGCCGGTAAGATGGCAACCGGATTTTATTCTGTTGGCGGGAAGGACTTTTACTTTAGGAAAACCGGTGGACCGGGGGTAAAAGGCCGCCTCGTTACAGGATGGATAAAATCCGGCAATAATCTTTTTTACGGACAGCCCAACGGTTCGGCAGGAAGTAAAGGCGCGCTTTATACCGGACTGAAAAAGGTGGGCAAAGAGACTTATTATTTCAAAAAATCAGGAGCTGCCGGGGTAAGAGGAAAAATCGTAACAGGGGAAGTCAAAGTTAACGGCAATGAATATTACTTTAAGAAGACAGGGGCGGCAGGCGAAAAAGGAAAGGGCGTCACAGGCTGGGTTAATCTGAAACGAGGCCGCTGCTATTGTTCAAACGGGAAAATTTTGAAGAACCGGTATGTACACGACTATTATGTTGGAAAAAACGGGGCTATGTCTGCAAAATCAAAGAAACTGTATGGTCTTGTACAGCAGATCATCAAACAGAAGACCAACAGCTCTATGAGCAAAGAGAAAAAACTGAAGGCATGCTTCGATTATATCAGCAGCAGGAGCTTTCGCTACGTCCAGAAACGTGAGTTTAAAAACGAGCCTTCCTGGAAGCTGGATTATGCATACGAGATGCTGACGACGAAATCAGGAATCTGCTATAACTTTGCTTCCGCCTTTGGCTTTATTGCCAGAGAACTTGGATACTCGCCCAATATTATAGCGGGAAAGATTTCTTCCGTAAGCGGAGGATATACCGTCCATTCCTGGGTTGAAATTACCATCGGCGGGCAGGCGTATGTATTTGACGCGTCTATGCAGCATGGCGGCAGGGGCGATTTCTATAAAAAGAAATACAGCCAGACAGGAAAAACTTATTTGAAACCATGAGGTGGGAAACTTCCCACCTCATGGTTTCAAATGGACATAATAAAAAATCTATATTTATATACAAAAAGTACCAATTCTTATTTGTACCCTTATACCAGATATGGTATACTAAAGAAAATTATTTAATATTTACTTTTTGAGGTGACAAACGTGGAAGAAATGGTGTTGTTAAAATATGAAAGAGGGTCAGAAATGGCCGTTGTAGCCTGTAGAAAGTGCGCAAGAATCAGTGAACAGGTTTTAAAGAATCCTTATTCACCGTTGGTAAAAACAGAATTTGTTAGTACTCATACTTGTCCTGTATGTGGTGAGGTTTATGAGTCATGTACTATAAGTGATGCGGAGAATTTTCATGCTGATTTTGAAAGATATAATAATGATCCGGCAAAATACAATAATGCTGTAAAGGATAGCTATACCCAAAAACAAGAAACAGATAGAAAACAACTTACTCAAACAACACTATTTAAAACTGATTCGGATAATAATTCTATAAACGATGTTGAGCAGATAGAAAATTTCATTTCTGTTCTTCAACAAGTATCTATTTCAAGATCATTAACTGTGTCAGGGATTCCAACAGAGAAGATATCTCCAATAGAAGAGCTGGATAGAAAGATTGCTCATTGGAAACAAGAACTGTTGAGCACTGATAAGAAAAACAAGATGATTAATTATCGTGAAACCAAGCGTAAAACGTTAAAAATTTTTGAGCCGAGTGCAGAAGAATTGTTTAATCAGCTTGCAGTTTCTGAGAAAACATTAACTTTTCAGAAACCAATTAGTAAGGAATCCGATATTCGTACCTATTCGTTATTGTCGCTGCTGGAAACACTTTCGTATACCTTGCCGGTTACAAAAGGTGATATTAAAACTGAAGGAACAATTGTAGAAAGAGAGCGTACACTAAAAAATCTCAGATCACAAGCGAAACTGGCACAAGAAGAGCAAGGTACCAATATTTTGTATTTGTGTTTTGGGTTTATCTATTGGAGAGAGCATAATCGCGGGAATTCTCCGTGGATTAAATCGCCGCTTTTAATGATGCCCGTGACTCTTGGGTTGAAATCATTAAACGCACCGTATACTCTGACAAAGGGCGATGATGAAATTGAGGTAAATCCAACTCTCGATTATCTTTTTAATGCGGAATATAATATTGATCTTCCGACTTTTGAACTTAAAAATAAGAGTTCTTTTGGGGAATATCTTAGAGTAATAGAGGAAATTGTAGATCGGCGCGGTTGGAAAGTTGTACCGGAAGTAAGCCTTGGTTTGTTATCTTTCTTAAAAATCAGTATGTATCATGATTTGAATGATAATCGTGAATTGTTGATTAATAACCCGATTCTTCGTGCTATGGCAGGAGACAGAACTGCAATAGGCAATCTTCCAGCGGATATTGCAAATTATGACTTTGATAAAGCAAACCCGGAAGAATGGCATGAAGTCGTAAATTCTGACTCAAGCCAGAAAGAAGCAATTCTTTTGTCAAAGATGGGAGTAAGTTTTGTAATGCAAGGTCCTCCTGGAACCGGTAAGAGTCAGACCATTACTAATATTATTGCGGAGGCGTTGGCAGACGGTAAGAAAGTATTGTTTGTATCTGAAAAAGCAGCAGCTCTTCAAGTTGTTTTAAAACGGTTGACAGAAGTGGGGCTTGATGATTTCTGTCTCTCTTTGCATAATTATAAGGCGAACAAGAAGGAGATTATAGACAGTATTGGCGCGAATCTTAATTTGCAGCGCGAATACGTAGGAAATTCTGTATTGAGAGAGCTTACAGAATTGTTCAATGACAGGCAATACCTGAATAAGTACGCAGATGAATTACATCAGCCAATTGCACCGCTTGGCGATAGTATTTATATGGCCTTTGGTAAATTGACAAAAATGGAGAATGCATCTGTTGTAGAATTTTCATTAGAGAAACCGACGGAAATAACTAAGGAACAGTATGCATTTTTACTTTACAATGTAACTGCTTTTGAAAAAGCGCTGCAGAACATAGACAGTCCTTTAACAAAGAATCCTTGGTATGGCACCAAGGCTACTTCTTCTGACCAAAATTATAAGCAAGAATTAATGCATTCTACCGGCAATCTTGTTAATGGGTTACGTGAATTAGACAATTTTGCGAATACGCTGAATAAAGTTTTTCATTTAGCGTTTGATCATACTTGGAATGGAATGCAATCCGGTGTTAACGAAATCAATAAAGTATTGGATTTGCCTATGTTTACACCAGATTGGATGGATGCGGCAAAGCGTATCGAAATGATTGCTGTTGCTAAATATGAGGAACAGGAACAAAAGAAGTACTATGCTGCTTGTGATACTTTTAGAGATATTTATGATGAGTCTGTACTGGAAGCGCCTGTTAACGATTGGGTTGAAAGAATAAATGCTGCAAGTGACGGGTTGAATAGACTTGGATTCGGAAATGATTCTCAGACAGCATTTTATTCTAAAGTAATTAATGCAAAAGAGTCTATAAAGAGTTTTGCTGAACGATTAAAAATATTTGTGGAGCAATATCGTTGGGCAAACAGTTTTGCAGGAATAGGTGAAAATGATACATTTGCAAATGCAGAAACATTATATGCTGTTTTAAAAGCGTTAAATAATAACAATAAGTATGTCAACGATATTTGGTTTGATGATAAAATCATGAGAAAGGTTGATGTTCAGCTTTCAAAAGCCTCTGGACGAGCAAGTTCTCTTAAAAATATGGAAGCATTAGTCAGTGAAAAATGGCACGAAGGCGTGTATGAAATTGATGCGTCTACTATTTCTGAAATTTTTTGTGAAGGCTATTCTTGGATTTATCAACGTGAAGGGGAGGTTGAGGATTTATTAGAAAGAGAGATTGCTAAGGCGGAGTTATTGCTGAAGGATATTAAGGGATTATTAGCTGCTCAGATGGAAGCATATGCTCTTTTGCATTATTCGGATGTGGATAGTGCGGAGAATATGATGATGCTTTGCAGTGTACTTACGTTAATTGCAGATGTTCCATATATGCAGGCAGATTGGTTTGACGCGAGAAAGAACGCAGAAATTATGCCCGTAATTGAGGAAGCTGTTAAAGTAAATGCTTCTATTAATGAGAAAACGGCAGCTATTTTGGATGAGTGGGAACCATCTGCACTTTCTATTGATGCAGATGGGATGCTTGGACGATTTAAAACGGAATATGTTGGCTTTTTCCGAAAAATGAAAGCTGGATATAAGGAAGATATAAAAACGATTCGCTTGCATTATAAATCAGTAGGAAAATCTATAGAAGAAGATCATGTGATTGATTTTCTACAAAGAGTTAAAAGATTAAATGAAGAAAAGAAATGGTTCGAAGAGCATTCTGCACGATTAATGTCTGCAATAGGAAATAGATATAAAGGGCTGGATACAGACTGGAGTTCAGTTCAGCACTCCATACAGATCGCACTACAAATTGCAGGCAAGTTTCCATATGGAAATATACCGGATGAGACGATCCGTGCAATTATATCTATTACAGAGAGTTTACAATTGACAGGAGATGCAAAACGTCTTGCGGATGAGTTGTCTTTAACAAAAATTACAAAGTGTGTTACTGATATAAATTCAAATAAAGTATTGAATGGATTTAAACATGGAGATTCTTTAAGGAATCAGGTTATTCCTGTGGTGGAAGAATTTATCAAAAACAGTAATCAGCAGCTCGCTTATATTCAACAATTAAAAAAGACAAAAAAGAATACTTCATTGACATATGACGAAACTATGGAATTATTAAAACAACTTATTTCTGTAAATGAAGAAAAGGAGTGGTTTAAAGAAAATGAAAGTTTAAATCAGGAATTGTTCGGTAAGTTGAATGCTAATGAAAATTCGGATTGGAATGCTATTTTGGAAGGGCTTAATCTGGTTGGCCGGATTAAGAAATTATTCGTAAATGGTTTTGTTCCGGAAAAAACGATTGATTATATTTGCTGTTTAGATAAGAGAGAAGCGGACGCGCTGCAGCGTGTTCAGATGCTTTCAGCGGAATCAATAAAGGAACTTCGTGGATTTATTCAAAATATAGCACCTCATCTGAATCGGGACGATGTGCCTGTAGAGGATATTATTCTGAACAGTCTACAAGAATATACTTCGATTGGAGATGTCTTGGAATCTGTTATTACGGCGGCAAATAGGTACAGTACATCAGGCAATCCTACAGCAGAAGTTCATTGCTTAAAGCTCATTAACGCTTGCAAAGCAAGAAAGCTCCGTGGCGAAATCTTATCAAGGTATGCAAAGAATTCTGAATTGTTAGGAAGCAGATTTATTGGTATCGATACAGAATGGGAAGTGATCGAAAAAGATTTAGAAACAGTCGAGAATTTCAATAATACGGTTCGTACAGTGGTAACAGACGAATCGGTTAGAAAGATATGCAATAGCAGAGAATATCGTGATGAACTAAGAAATCAGCTTATCAGATTAGAAGACCTTGTTTCTGTAGTTGGACCAGAAATTGAATATTTCCAAAAACAGTTTAATGGCTCGGATTTTGTCTCTGAAAACATGCTGGCTGTTGTCACTAGATATGAGGCCTGCCTGAATGGGTTTGGTGAACTGGATAAATGGTTGGATTATGTCGAGACACGAGCAGAGTGTGATAAAAGCGGACTCGCTGATTTTACTGCAAAGATTGTCGCAGAAGATAATTCTATAAAGGATATATGTGCGGCATTTGAGAGAGGCTTTTATTACCAGTGGATTGGGTTAGTGATAGATAGGGTTCCATCTGTTCAATCTTTCCGTAGACGTGTTCATGAACAGAGGATCGAGAGATTTATTTCAATGGATGAAAAACAGTTTGAACTCTCTCGGAAACGTATACGAAAGAGAATAATCAGCACCTATCCAAAAACAGACCAAATGGCAGGAGCTGGTTCGGAAATTGGTATTCTGCGTCATGAAATGGAAAAGAAACGTCGCATTATGCCTTTAAGAAAACTTTTTAAGTCAATTCCTAATTTGTTATTGACCTTGAAACCTTGTTTAATGATGTCACCCCTTTCCGTGGCATATTTCTTGGAGGCCGGATTGTACAAGTTTGACATGGTCATTTTTGACGAGGCATCGCAGATATTTCCGCAAGATGCAATCGGTGCGATATTCCGTGCGAAACAAGTAGTAATTGCCGGAGATACAAAGCAGTTGCCCCCAACAAACTTTTTTACATCAAATACCGGGAACAATGACGAAGAATATGACGATGATGATAGCTCTAATGATGAAATTTTTGATTCTATTCTTGAGGAAACTGCAAATATTTTGCCGAATAGAACATTACTTTGGCATTATAGAAGTAAGCATGAACATTTGATTGCTTTTTCTAATAAGGAGATTTACAAGAATGAGTTGGTTACTTTCCCAAGCAGTAACGAGAGGGAAAAGGATACGGGCGTTGAGTTTGTATATGTTGAAGACGGATATTATGAGGGTGGTGGCCGCAATTGCAATAAACTTGAAGCGAAACGTTGTGTAGAGCTTATAAAAGAACATATTGATAGGCATCCTGATCGCTCGCTTGGAATTATTGCCTTTAGTGAAAAACAGCAAAATGCTATTATTTTTGAAATTGACCAGTTCAGAAAAAATAATCCGGAATATGAATCGTTTTTTGCAGAAGGAAAGGAGGACGAATTTTTTGTTAAAAATCTCGAAAATGTTCAGGGTGATGAGAGAGATACAATATTCTTTAGCGTGGGATATGGAAAAACAAAAGAGCAAAAAGCAAATAATAAACCGATGGCAATGTGTTTTGGCCCTCTTGGTAATCCAGGCGGTGAAAGACGTTTAAATGTTGCGATTACACGTGCCAGAAGAAATATTAAACTTGTCAGTTCAATTTTGCCTTCAGATATTGATCTTAGTAGAACTGAATCTGAGGGTATCCGTATGCTTAGAGCTTACATTGAATTTGCAATGAAGGGAGAAGTGGCATTGGCTTCTACCCGTATAACAGCAAAGCCTGATGAATTTGTTGATGCAGTTGCAGATTTTCTTCGTAACAGAGGATATAAAATTAAGCAGTTTATCGGATGTTCTGGCTATAAAATTGATATTGCGGTTGAGCATCCTTCAGAGGTTGTTCAGCAATTCGCAGCGGGTATCGAATGTGACGGCTTTTCTTACGTATCGGCAAGAACGGCCAGAGATCGTGACAGGCTTAGAAGAACTGTTCTTAATAACATGGGATGGAATATGTATCGAGTGTGGTCTGCTGAATGGTTTAAAAATCCGGAGATTGAGGGTGAAAAGCTTATTGCATTTATAGAGTCAGCAATTGAGGAGTGCGACAAAAAAGTAAAGGCAATGGAGTTAGAAAAGCGTAAAGCAGAAGAAGCTCGTAAGAGAGTAGAAGAAGATAGGAGGAGAGAACAGGAGCGCAAGAAAGCAGAACAAGAAGCGGCCGAGCGTAAGCGTATTGAGGAAGTGGCACGTAAGGAAGCAGAAGCTAAAGCTGCAAAAGAAGCAAAACGTAGACTGGAAGTTCAACGTAAAGCTGATGAGGAACGGGCTAGAAGAGAAGTTTTAAGAAGGCAATGGGAAGAAGAACGCAAACAGAAAGAAGCAGAGAGACATGCTAAAATGCAAAAAGTAGATGTTTCATGGGTGAAAAAAGATGAACTTGTCATTCATAAATCTTATGGGATTGGTAAAGTCAATAAAATAAAAGATGGCTATATCCATATTACTTTTTCTGACGGTGAAAAAGAATTTGTATTTCCAGATGCTTTTGAGAAAGGTTTTTTATCAAAACCAACAAGTAACAATAATGTAAATCGTAGTAATGTGAAATCTGTTTCAAAGATTGGAGCATCCAAAACTCCAAGTGAACTGATAGAAAAATTAAAAGAAAAGCAGTTTACATGTATTGATAATAGAATGACTTCCGGAATTCTTTGGGTACTATATTCAGTAGATAAGAAAGCAGTTTTTGAAGATATTATTGCTGGATATGATGTTTCCTATAAGCTTGAAAGACGTGGTGCTGTTGCAACCAGAAATATTCCGGCATGGAGAATAATGTTTAATTAAAATTAAAATGGGGGTATATTGTGGCTGGAAAAGAATTGAAATATGAGATTATTAATCAGATCGGCGTAATTTCTACTTCGTCAAGTGGCTGGAATACAGAACTTAATCGAGTTAGCTGGAACGGAAATGAACCAAAGTATGATTTGAGATCTTGGTCTTCGGATCATATTAAGATGGGAAAGGGAATTACTATTTCAGAAGAAGAATTGATTGTACTTGCAAAATTGTTAGAAAAAGAGTTGGGATTTTTAAAAAAAGATTAGTTCCAAAGAGTAACATAAGGAGGGGCAAGCCGTGGATAATAGAACAGTTATTAATCCTGCTTTGCAGCAGTCGGCTCAGACTGTAATAAATAATGAGATTATTGAAGAATATAATCGTCAGAACAATATTGACATTTCTATGACTACCCTGGTACGGGAAGGTGCAACGATCTTGGAAAAATATGTAGTTACAAGTCGTTTAGAAGTAGCTTCCGGAGAAGCAGACTTGTATCTTTGCAAATATAACCATGGGGATTATGTTGCAAAAATTTATAAGCGTCAGTTCGCAATTAAACAGGAAGTAGTAAACGCCCTTCTGAAGATTGACTCTCCTTATGTGGCAAAACTTCATGAAACAGGAACTTATAACGGTTATCCTGTTGAAATTTTGCCGTATTATGAAAATGGAAGTCTTCAAGGAAAGACTTTTTCTGAAGATGAATTAGTAAAACGGATTATTCCGAATATTAATGAAGGTCTCCATGCAATTCATGAAGCTGGTATTATTCATAAAGATTTAAAGCCATCCAATATTATGTTAAACAGTGATGGTGAAACGGTTTCAATCATTGATTTTGGAATTAGTTCGGCAGTAGAAGGTAATAAAACCATTCTGGTAACTAAGACTGGTATGACTCCTGAGTATTCGGCACCAGAAACTTTCAAGAATATTTTTTATGAAGGTTCTGATTATTATTCATTTGGAATTACATTATTTGAACTGTTCTGCGGTTATACTCCATATGCCAATATGCAGCCAGAAGAAATTGAACAGTTTGTATCTGTACAAAGAATACCTTTTCCAGAAGAAATGTCTGCATTGTTGCAGGATTTTATATCTGCACTTACATACTATGATATCAGTTTCAGGAAAAATAAAAACAATCCAAACCGACGTTGGACATACGAGGAAGTTTGTAAATGGTTAAATGGAGAGCCGCTTGTGATTCCAGGAGAAGGTGTTGGAAATATTGGTAAAGGTGCAATGCCGGCTTATCAATTTCTTGGAGAATCATATACAGATCCGGCGCTTCTTGTTGCAGCATTTGCGAAAAATTGGGAGGATGGAAAGAAACAGTTATTTAGAGGGTATATTACGGCGCATTTTCGTACATATAATCAGGATATTGCAAGAAAATGTCAGGCGGCTGAAGAAGAAGCAGGCAGAGAAAATGGAAGAGATGATATTATCTTTTGGAAATTACTCTATCAAATCAATCCAAAATTGAAGGGCTTCTATTGGAAAGGGTATACATATGAAAGTATTCCTGCTTTTGGACGAGATGTTTTAGAGAAGCTTTGGGATCGAGATCATTCTCAATTTCCTTATTATGCAAGTATATTGGAGGAAAAGCTTCTGACACAATATGTACTTCATGCTCAGCCTAAGAATGAAAAACTCAAAAATGCTGCTGCTGCTATTGAAGATTCATACGAATTAGAAAAAAACAACGGAACAGACATGCGCAGGACATATTACTTAATGGCATATACATTATCTGGTCAAAAACTTTTGTTGTTAGATGGAGAACAATTCCGCACAGTTGGAGAACTTGTTGGTTATATGAGAACGATTCTTGAAGAGTCATACGATAGATTTGAGTCTTTGTGCCATCGACTTGTTGACTATGATGGAAACTTGGATTTTCAGCTTGAAACATGGCTTATGGCTATTGGAAAGCAGAAAGAGCTTGAAGCATGGCGGACTTCTATGAACGAGTAAGGGAGGAAGGTTGAAATGAGCGGTCCTAAAATATCGGTATATTCGTTAACAGGACATGCAAGAGCTATTGTAATGGGACAAATACGGTGTGAACAACAATCTCTTGCATGTGCTGAACAAACACGGGAAATTCTTCATGGTTTGCAGACTTTTTCCGGGGATTTTGAACGTGAAGTTGCGAATATTCAACTCCTTATGAGACGTACAGCAGAAGGAGCTGATCAGATAGAAAAACTCCGGCAATTAAAAGAAAAACTTTCAAAAGAAGCTACAGCAATTCAGGAGGAATTGAAGAATCATATGCCTCATGCCTCACAGAAATATCGAATTAGTGAAGAAGCATATGCAGAAAAACAGGCTGAATTAAAAATATTACAGGCAATCCGAAAAAGAGCAGAGACATTGCAGGGGGAGTTGAATGCAGTTTTTTCTCAGGATAAGAAGAATACATTGAACATTCAAGCCAGCATACTGAATGATTTAGGTATGGCAGAAGGAGTTGAAAAAGAAACACAGACATTAGATTTTATGATGCGTGATAAAACACAGAACATTGAACGTATCCAAGCGAGTATTATTGATGATATCAGTGGAATATATTCCTTTGATCTCTCGGAGGAAGTACAGGTAGAGCAAGTTACGTCATTAGAAAATAAAAAAGCGGATCTTTCATTGAAATTAGTTTCATTGCTTAATGATAATGTTCTTCCAGATAATATTGTGGTTGAAATTCAACAAGCTGAAAAATATCTTCAAAAAATATCAAACATTCAATATTTGAGTACATTTGAAGCAGTTACTCTGAGTAGATTAAAACAAAGAATTGCTGATTATAATGAAGAGCGAAATAAGTACAAAAAAGAATTTGATAATTTACGTGCAAGATATAAAGCATTATGCAATATGGAAGAGGAAATTGCAAAAGAATATGATTTTACAGAAGAATCTTTGAATATTTTGAATACAGAAATTATACGTCTTGAACATTCACTTATTAAACAGCGGGAACAGGAATATATTAATGAATGTGTCAATGAGGTTATGACCGAAATGGGATATGATCTTATTGGAGAGCGTTCTGTGAAAAAGCGTAGTGGTAAGAGATTCAAAAATGAATTATTTACTTTTCATGAAGGAACAGCGGTAAATGTAACGTATTCTTCAGAAGGACAGATATCAATGGAATTGGGGAGGATTTCAAGAGAGGATCGAATTCCAAATTCGGAAGAATGTGAGATGTTAACCAGGGATATGGAGTCGTTCTGCAGTGAATTTACAGAATTTGAAAATCGATTACGAGCAAAAGGAGTAGTGGTGAATAATCGTATTGCGTTGTATCCCCCTTCGGCTGAATATGCTGCAATTATCAATGTCTCAGACTATGATGTGGTAGAAGGAGCGCAGATTACTGAGATAAAATCTGTTGAGCGAAAAAAGAAAATTGTGGAGAAAAAGGTTATCCGGAGGAATGAATAATGGAATTAAAAAAATATAAAGTGTGTCCGTCATGCGGAGAACATAATAAGCCGACTTCATTGGAGTGTAGAAAATGTGAAACGGATTTGACAGGTGTTCGTGTTGTTGATAGCGAAATTGAGCAACGCAAATTGGAAAAAGAGAACGCTGGGGGGAAACCAACAGATTCTGATGCAGGGAATGACATTCAATTGGTACGTGTCTGTGAAGAATGCGGTGCTGAAAATGCTCCGCAGGCAAGAAAATGTAAACAGTGTGGAGAAGAAATATCTGATATATTACCAACACCTGTACTAAAAAGGGAAGAACCAATATTTTCTTTTGAACTTAAATCTGTAGACGGAATTTTTAGTACGAAAATTTATAAAACACTATCTATAATCGGACGTGAAGCTGATTTGAAAGAATATCTTGGCACTAAGGCATATGTCAGTAGGCAGCATGCAGAACTCACTGTTGTTGCAGGTAAAGTGTTTATCAAGAATTTAAGCGGCACAAATAAAACATTTGTTAATAATGAAGAGATTTCAAATGATGAACCACATGTGTTAGCAAATGGTGATGAGATTGGTTTGGGCGGAAAGGTTATTGCAGATGAAAGACAGGATAATGCTGCATATTTTCTGTTTCAGGGATAATTATGAATGTAGCAAGATTATTATATCCAGTTAAAGTTCTGGGGCCGGGAAACCGTGTCGGGATATGGTTATGTGGATGTCATAGAAGGTGCAAGGGGTGCAGTAATCCGGAACTATGGGCAGAAAAAAAGGAATACGAAATAACTATTCCACAATTATTAGAACTAATTAAAAAAATAAATACAGAACACGATATAGATGGTTTTACGATTAGTGGCGGAGAACCGATGAATCAAGCTTTTGAACTGTCGATACTAGTGGATGAATTAAAATTAATATCAAAGGATATTCTGGTTTATTCAGGATACCGACTGGAAGAACTGGTCAATCGTGATTCTCAAACACAACATATACTCGATACAATTGCTGTTTTGATTGATGGAGTTTACATTGAAGAAAATAACGATGGAAGTTTATTGAGAGGATCATCAAATCAAAGAATTCATATGCTGAATTGCGAATTGGAGTCGTTGTATAAAGATTATTTAAGTAAAACAAAAAATCAGATACAAAACTTTACAACAGTGGATGGAATTGTTTCAGTAGGAATACATAGGAAGGGGTTTACCCCCTTAAAGGGAGAATGGCTATGGCAGACTATATTGCAAAATGGCACAAAGAAATAGGGATATTTTGTAGAATCAAACCTATGATTATCGTTGAAGGAAATGTTCTGGACGTATATCAATATCCAGAAGAAGGCAGTATTTCTAAAGGAAGCATTCTGCGTCTTCCGGAATATTTGCACTATTATTTTACTGACTTAGGATACAAGACAATCGTATTCTTTGATAGTATGCAGGGATTCTATAATACTTGTGAGGATGGCCATATTGAATCATTTGCTCAGATGACGAAAACAAGAATGGAAGGACAGAATGTTCGAAGTGAGTTCAAAGGTAAAAGTAATTCGGCAACATCACTTGTGCGAACTGCTGTAAGTCAGAATAAAGTGCCTGTAGCAATAGTTATGAATTTGGCATCGCGTTACATTACATCGCCAGATAATGTGGATCAGTCAGAAGTAGACAGTTTTACTAATTTGTTGATTGCTTCTATGGAAGGAAAAGATGTTCGTACCGATAATGGAATACTTAAAAATATTGTCATTATGATTGTAAATAAAGTAAACGATGTTCCTGCATGGTTTTATTTGGATAATCAAAACGTAAAAACAATTAATATAGGGACTCCTTCTAAAGAAGAACGTGAAGCCCTGATTAAAGGGGAAAATTTTGAATCATTTTTTGCCGCAGAAGTTTTCGAAGAAGATTATCCTTATTATGAAGAACATCCGGATGAATTAGAAAAAATACAGGATAAATTCGTAGGTTTAACAGATGGGTTCAGTTTTACGGAAATCAATGGATTACGTAGATTGTGCAAGAACGGACGGACCAGAATTCATAAAATGTCATCGGTGATTGACTTGTATAGATATGGAATTAAAGATAATCCTTGGGATGCGCTGGATGTTAATGAACTAAAAAATGCAAAAGAAGATTTTCAAAAGCGTGTAAAAGGACAGGATTTTGCAATCATCAAAACTTTAGACGTTATTAAGAGAGCAGTAACCGGAATGGCAGGACTCAGTAGTTCTTCTCATGCAAAGCCCAAGGGAATTTTGTTTTTTGCAGGACCTACAGGTACTGGTAAAACGGAAACTGCTAAAACTTTAGCGGAGAAGCTTTTCGGAGATGAAAGTCGTTGTATTCGTTTTGACATGAGTGAGTTCAGCCAGTCTCACAGCGATCAGAAATTACTTGGAGCGCCTCCAGGATATGTAGGATACGAAGCAGGTGGTCAGCTTACTAACGCAGTAAAAGAGAATCCATTTTCCATTTTATTATTTGATGAAATCGAGAAAGCTCATCCATCTATATTTGATAAATTTTTGCAGATTTTAGAAGACGGCAGAATGACAGATGGTCAGGGAAATACAGTTTATTTTTCTGAATGTATTATTATCTTTACCAGTAATCTGGGAATTTATACAAAAAATGATTATGGACGACGTGAAGCAAATGTTACACCGGATATGGAATTTTCTGAAGTGCAAAAGCGAGTTCGTCAGGCAATTGAGGATTACTTCAAGATAGAACTTGGCCGTCCGGAGATTTTGAATCGTATTGGAGAAAACATAGTTGTTTTCGATTTTATCAGACCAGAAGTTGCAAAACTTATTTTGGATACGCAGGTTAACAAGATTATCGAAAATCTTATGATAGAAAAGGGCATTGAGCTTATCGTTTCTGAAAAAGTAATGTCCATTCTTTTAACAAAAGCTGTTGATAATTTGGGTAATGGTGGTCGTGGAATCGGCAATATTGTTGAGAGTTTGCTGATTAATCCGCTTGCACGGTACATGTTTGACGAGGATATTAGAAACAATGTAAAAATAGTAATAGAGGATATTGATGCAGAAAATATGCCATATGCATTGAACTGCAGGAAAGAGGCAGGGTCATGATTTATATTGATACTCGAAAAGGACTATACCATAAGATAAGTGAAGATACAGTTTTAGTTGGAGATATAATTCTATCCGATGAAAACAATGTATTACCTGTTCCGAAAAAAGGGTTTGTTTGTGTTGCTGATGGGGTAGGCGGAAATAACGGCGGTGCAGATGCATCTGCTTTTGTTTTGAAAGCGTTGTTGCAGAGTAATGCTGTAGAAAATCCGGATGAATTAAAAAATAAGTTGATCGAAATTGATTCGCTTTTAATTGAAAAAGGTAAAGCAAATACATCCATTGCAACAATGGCTACTACCTTAACAGGTGTTTTTTTGTCCGATGTATTGAATGTTATAATGCATATAGGCAATACGCGAGCTTATGTGATGCAAGGAAGCTATTTGAAACAGATAACTCAAGACCATACGGTATATAATTGGCTCAGGAGCATGGGGAGATATGTTGAAGCTGACGCTTGTAACAAAAATCAAATTACGAATTGCTTTGGAGGGGGAGATTTGTCTCTTCTTTCAAAGCTATATGTGATGGAAATCCCTCGTTTTAACAAATTGCTGCTAACATCTGATGGAGTGCACGAGTATGTAGATATTGATTTATTGGAAGAGGTTTTAAATGATTCTATTATCTCGAATGAGATGAAATGTGATCGCATTATTAATGCGGCAAAAGAAGCTGGATCAGAAGATGATATCACTGTTGTTCTGATTCAAAGGGAGGAAGAGTAACGTGGATCTTCAGATTAATGCGAACGCAGGAATTTAAAGATTTAGCTATATAATTAAGAGACGATGATATGAATAATTTGGTTGAGTATTGTTATAAAATGAATATGTCTTATTCTTACAAACCGGTTCTTATTATGGCATTAGTGGAATATGATGGGAAAATACATATTTCAGATGCTGTTAATTACTTTGTACAATTCTATGCTAAGCGTTTGTCATGGGGATTGATTGCTGAAAGATCAAATTCAATTTACAGCAATCTGAATTGTAGCCTTGAACAAATTGCGGCTAATATAAAAAATAATCCGGTGAAAGCACTACTTAATAGTGAGTTTTTTGAATATGACAAAAAACAGGAAATAATGTATGTTAAGCCATATGTCTGGGAAAGTTTGACACAGACAGAAAAGAAGAAAATTATGGATGCATGTAGTAGACGTTTGGATGAATATTATATTAAGATTGCCAATCAACCTATGCAAGAGATAGTGTGTTTTCACAAACCAGATGAAGAAAATGGATATCTCAGTAATTGGTATTTATCTGAGTTTTTTGTTCAAGGTGAACGGTTTTCATCTATTAAACAATATATGGTGTACCAAAAAGCGTTGCAGTTTAATGATTTTAGTGCAAGAGATAATATTCTTATAACTAATGATGCAGCGGCAATAAAACAAATAGAGCGTGAGGTTAGGAATTGCAACGAAAGAGTCTGGAAGGGTAAAAGTCAATTAATTGTATATCAGGGATTACTTTCAAAATTTTCTCAGAACGATGAGTTAAAAGATAAACTATTAGATACTGGGTCTGCAATGTTGGCTGAATGTTCTGTATCAGATCGAATATGGGGGATTGGAATTTCCATGAAGGATGACAGGCGCTATTTAATTGATCAATGGGAAGGGCAAAATTTATTGGGATTTTCCTTAATGCAGGTAAGAAATATTTTATATGAGACAAGGAGTCTGTAGGAGTAATTTTAATGAAAGATCAACATGAAAAAGATAAAGAGGTAGGCAGTAGTGAGAAAAGATGACCAAAGGTCTCCCCAAAATTATCATCTTTCCCTCCGATACCCTCCGGGAAACTTCTCTAAGATCAAGGTTTCTTCAACAAGTGTCTATACCTTAGTGCTGAATTAAAAAGTGTATTTTTAAAACGGCAGAAGAACAATTCCAGAATCAGTCTTTGAAAAATTTGCTGAAATCTACGTCAAAAATAATCTGCAAAGCTTTCAAGTCGCTGGCTTTTATATTTCTTCTGCCGGTCTCAATGTTCGCCAATGTACTTCTGGACATTGTGCTTCCTAAGAGCTGCATTTTAGCAACGACCTGCTCTTGCGTCATGTTTCTGCTCATTCGTATTGTCTGAATGTTCCTTCCTAACGGAATATCCTGCAAAATCCACTGCATATACCTGTCCTCTTGTGACTAATTAGTAACTTTTTATTGAGTATATCCAGTATTTGTGCTAAAATTGTCACTAGATAGAAACAATCCGCATAAGGTTGTCTTAGAGACAATATCAAAACAAAAGAAAATAAGTCTATGCCCTGATCAACAAAAAGATTAAAGGAAGAATAAAGTTTGATTTTATACTACTATTGCAAACAGTGGTATTTACAGATTACTTCATTGGATGTAAAATAATTTACATAAATTTATTAAGCGCAGGAGGATAAGCGTATGAGGAAAAAGGCGATAGCTATATTGTTAGCAATGTCTATGGCAATACAACCAAGTATGGTTGGAGCTGCTGAATTTACAGATGGCGAAGAAAAAAGTGTAAATGTATTGAGTGAGGACGAAGGAGATTACTTTACTGATGATGTAGAGGAAGTACAAGAAGTAGAGTCAGTTGGAGAAGGTGAACCAACAGAAGATCCTGTACAGATTGGTGACAATGTATGGGTGACTTTTGATGACGCTACAGGTACGGCTACTATTTCTGGAACGGGAGACATGTGGGATTTTTTGTCTGATGGATGGGATATAACTAAAAAGCATGAAAATCCATTTAACGGGCGTGAAATTAAAAATCTCATTATGGGAGATGGAATAACAAGTATAAGTGATTATTTATTACAGAAAAATAGTTCTAAGATTCAAAATATATCTATTGGAAAAGATGTAAAGCGTATTGGTAAGTATGCTTTTGCGAATAATATCTATATAAAAAAAATAGTATTGCCCAATGGTGTAGAATTGCTGGATGAGAATTGTTTTGGAGGGTGTCAAGGCTTAGAATATATTGAACTTCCTAAAACTTTAAAAACTTTAGGAAAATCCTGTTTTAGTACTTGTGTTAGCTTGAAAGAAATTAATTTACCGGAAGGCTTAGAAGTAATAGGAGATGAAGCGTTCTCCTTCAATAAAAAAATAGAATTTATAGAAATTCCTTCAACAGTCATTTCGATTGGCCAGTTTGCCTTTGAACGATGCTTAAATTTAACGACAATTGATTTTAAAGGGAATTCTTTTTCTAACATTCCATACATGATGCTGTCTGGTTGTATAGGCCTGACTACATTAGATATTCCAGAAGGAGTAAAGAATATCGCAGACAGGGCATTTTATGGTTGTACACGACTAAATACGGTAACAATTCCTAAGAGCGTAACATATATTAACAGTAGAGCATTCGAAAACTGTGAAAATTTGGAAACAATTAAAGGATATGCCCCCTGTTCTGGTGCAAAGCATTACGTAGATACATACAATGAAAATAATCCAGATAATCAAATTGATTTTGAATCTATAGGAGGTGAAAACGCTCACACATGGAATGAAGGATATACAGTAAAAAATCCGACAACTACAGAAGAAGGTGTTAAAAGATACACATGTCAGGTGTGTTACGAAATAAAAGAGGAACCAATCCCTAAATTATCTGAGCAACTGAAGCTTACGGGCAAGAGCATGGAGTGGACAGGCACCAATTCAGCAAAGATCGTCTGCGTTTCCAATAAAGACGGCTGGTACTATGTGGACTGGGTTACCAGAGGCTCTGAGGATCCTACCTTTGACCTGGAAAAAGAGGGCGTTCCGGTTCAGGCAGACAGAGAGTTTACCATTTATCTGGCGGATCTGGATACAGAGCACGCCATTGACGTCTATGTACGTGTAAAAGATAAAGATAACAATATTTCCAAGAAGATGCTGTTCCAGCTGGATGAAAAGAAACGTCCTACTCAGACTACTTCAAAAATTCAAGTTGGAGATAACATATATGCAACGGTGGAAGGAGATACGCTGACATTAAGTGGTGCAGGTGAACCATGGGAAGCAGCAGTTAGTTGGTCAGAAATTAACAAAAATGATATTAAAAAAATCATTGTCGAAGAAGGGACAACAAAATTAGGAGAGGGTTTGTTTAGTGGATTTTATAATTTAGAAGAAGTAACCTTACCAACTAGTTTAAGAAAAATAGAGCCATATGCATTTAGCAATTGCTGGTCATTAGAAAATATAGTAATACCAGAAGGCGTTACTACAATAGCAGCCGATAGTTTTCGAGGTTGTTTAAGTCTTAAAAGAATAAGCTTTCCTTCAACATTGAATGAGATACCCCAATTAGGAACATTATGGTCAACAGAGTTTGGATATCAGGGAGGACTTCCGTTAGAAGAAATATTGATTGCAGAAGGTGTAAAGAAAATTGCACGTGAAGCGTTTGTTGATTGTTCATCATTGAAACATATAGAGCTGCCGGATTCAATTAATGTTATAGACGGTTGTGCTTTCAGTGGATGTACATCATTAGAAAGCATTAAATTGCCTAAAGAATTATCAGAATTGGGAGAGAGTGTTTTTGATGGATGTAGTTCTCTCACTACATTGGTTTTCCCGGCAAGTTTAAAAACAATTCCATCTTTGGGAGTAGAATCGGGAACAGGTGTAACTTCAGTAACCATTCCAGAAGGGATAGAGGTTATAGGTGATAGTGCGTTTTCTGGCTGTGAATCATTGAAAAATATAGATTTACCTGATTCTGTGACGTCCATTAATACCTATGCGTTTGCAGATTCAGGGATAGAAAATTTTGTATGGTCTGAATCAGTCACAACAATACCAGATGGAGTATTTTGGGGTTGTAAAAATTTGAAAGAATTTTCAGTTCCAGAAACTGTAACAGAAATATCCAGTAATGCCTTTAGGGATTGCACTTCATTAGAAAAGATTACCATTCCGAAATCAGTCACGTACATAGGATACAATGTTTTCTACAATTGCCGCAATCTTACGATATATGGTTACAAAGACAGTATAGCCGAAAAGTATGCTAACAGTAACAACATCCCATTCGTATCTGCTGATTATAAAGTGGTATTCAAAAATAACGGTCGAACGGTAAAGACGGAGTATGTTCTGGCCAGAGGAAATGCAACACCGCCTGCATTAACAAAAGAAGGATACACGTTATCATGGGACGGCGACTACACCGACATCCAAGAGGATATGATTATTAATGCAGTGTGGACAAAAGATGCTGCGATTATGCCTACTCCTACACCTACACCGCAACCTCCGGTTATCGTTGTACCATCCGAGCCGACAAAGTATACAGTTACCTTCAAAGATCGTGGTAAAGTTGTTAAAACAGAAAAAGTAGAATCCGGTAAGGCGGCAGACTATCCATATATTCAGCGCAATGGATATGAACTTACTTGGGATACAGATTTTTCTAAAGTGACTAAGAATATTACTGTAAATGCTGTATGGACTATAATCAAGCCTGCAAAGATTACAGGTCTGACAGCAGAAGTATCGGCAAAATCAATCAGGTTATCATGGGACGAATCAGAATATACAGGATATTATCTGGTATACAGAAAAGTGCAATCTGATAAGGATTATACGCAAGTTGCAAAGACCACTAAAATCTTATGGACAGATAAAGCGGTGAAAGCCGGCACAGAGTACCAGTATAAAGTAATTGCTGTACGTTCTGTGGATGGAAAGAAATATGAGAGCGAATCTTCAGATATCGTTGCTGCCAAAATAGGTGAACCAGTGAAGGGGAATACCTATGCTGTAGGAAACCTGAAGTATAAAGTAATGAGCAGTAATGAAGTTCGTGTTACTGGTGCCGCTAAAAATGCTGCAAAAATTTCAATTCCGGCAGTAGTATCTATTAGCGGAAAATCATTTAAGGTAACGTCCGTTGACCATAAAGCTTTTTACCGGAATCAGGATATTGTTAATGTCTCAATCGGTAATAATGTAACCTATATTGGGCAGTATTCTTTCTATCGGTGCCCGAACCTTGAAAAAGTGAAATTTGGCAATAAAATCAAGACAATCAGTACATGTGCTTTTACAGAATGCCCGAATCTTGGAAATGTAACTCTTCCGGCAAGTGTGGAACGTCTGGGAGCAAAAGTATTTTACCATTGTTCTGATTTGCAGGTACTTACTATTAAATCCAGTAAATTGAGTTATATCGGTAAGAAAGGGCTTGCTATTACTAAGACTACAACAATTAAGGTGCCGACGGCGAAGTATGCTGCATATAAGAAAATGATAAAAGAAAGTGTTACTTTCAGTAAAACTAAAATTCAGAAAATGTGACTATAAAGAAAGGGCTGGAGTGATCTGGCCCTTCTCTTTTGAGAAATAATGGCTGGTATATTTTCAGTAATCTAATGACAGGAGAATTAGCTCTTGAAACCAAGCCCAAAACGTGCTATGATTCACCCAAGGAGCAATGCGTTACAGGGTAGCTTGATCTCTATTCTACATAGAGTGGAGGTGGTGTTGATGAAAAACCACCCTTGTAAATTCAATAGACTTTATATTCTGGTTATGGTACAACCAACCTACAATATAAGAAGGGGCGTGATAGCACGGCATTAACAAAAGAGGATCTGCAGGAAATTGAAAAATTGTTGCAGCCTATTAAGAATGAAATTGCAGATATTCAGTTAACACTTAAAAACGAAACCAACAAAAATATTAAGTTGATTGCTGAAGGGCATTTGGATTTGAGCCGAAAACTTGAATCTTTTGAAGCGCTTGCAGTTTATGTGATCTGAGAAAATGGATATAAAGCGTAAATAAGCGGCTCTCATCGGTCAGAATATAGAATTTTCATTCTCTTAAAGAATTTTTCAGTGGAAAAATCCGCATCCATATGTTATGCTTATCTCAGGCAGATAATATCCTGCCCGAAGAGAAACAACGTCTTTTGCTAATGGACATGTTTACGGAAACTGCCTCTGGATAAAGCCGATTGATTTTTTATACATTTTTGTACAAGAGGCAGATCGTGAAGCGGACATTTGCATTCCGCTTTGCTACATGCTCATGAACGCAGGTCGCTACGCGGATTGCGTTCAAATATACAAATGATAAAATATTCACAGACCTTCATATAAGGTTCTCTCTGACTATAAAAACACCAAAGAACAATACAATATTAATTATAAGGAATTCCATATCTGGCTGACATCCCTTACCAGAAATATGAAAGCTGCCACTGCGGAAATGCTGGTCTACAGGATAGGAAATCTTACCGATAAAGATGACCTGCTCAATGCCAGTGCCGTCCTGAACCTGGCTTCTGAAGCCAACCGGAAAGTCTTTAATGATATCAAGGAGGATGGAACTATGTTTGAAGAATTACGGAAACTTATGCAGCCTGAACTTGATGCTGAACTTAATGCCGCCGTCGCCAATACCACAGATATTGTAAAAGTTCAGGCCATTGATAACTTCGTAAAAAAATTTGGCATATCGCTGATGGAAGCATGTGAAGCATTAGGCATTACAATCGAAAAGTACGAAGAGATTAAAGCAAGGGCAGCCCAGAATGAATTGAATAAAACAGAATAATCAATGGCACTTTGAAGGTATAGAAAAACCACCCTCTAAACTTTGGCCGGTTTCCGGGGTGGCAATTCTATGATTTGCTTTTTCTGATAAGGTCAACTCCTTGTGGGCGTTGTTCCTTTTCTATAATCAATATATCATATGAAGCAGAATCATTCAAGCAATAATTTTGATAAGTCCAGATTTGTATAGCTTAAAAAATTCAGCACTTTTTTGGATGAAAAAATTTGGGGGCTCCTGAACTGTTGCTGCAGTTGCAATTTGTCATATATTTTCTTGCTTTATTTGTTGATTTTATGACAGATTCGTAATATAATATAAATGAAAAACAAAAAGGAGGAATATGACTATGGCAAACATCATTGGAAATAATATTAAAACGCTTAGAGATGGCATGGGATTTAACCAGTCAACTATTGCCCATTTCCTCAATGTGGATCAGAGCTTGATTTCAAAAATTGAAAAAGGTGAAAGAAGCATATCTGCTGATATGCTAGAAAAACTTGCCTGTTTGTTTGGGGTTTCAATCGACGCTATCGAAAGTAGCACTATTGAAGCATCAAGCCTTTCATTTGCATTCAGAGCAAGTGATTTGGCCGCTGAAGATATGGAAGCGATTAGTGCCATTAACCGTATTGCACTTAATTCCGAGTATATGGCAGAAATGTTGAAAGGGTGACACTTATGGTTGATTATGCAGATTTAATGACAAAAGCCGAGCGTTTAAGAAAACAGCTCGGTGAAGATAATAACTCTCCTGTCGACATTTTTGCATTGGCACAGGGGATTGAAACGCTGACAATCGTTTATTATCCATTGGGTAAAAAGATTAGCGGAATGTGCGTCAAAGGAGCTGATGAAAGATGTACCATCGCATTAAACTCGTCGATGACATTAGGACGCCAGCGCTTTTCACTCGCTCATGAATTTTATCATCTATTTTATGATGATAACATGAAGTCTGTTTGTGCCAAGTCAATCGGTACAGGCAGTGAAGTAGAAAAAATGGCTGACGCTTTTGCTGCATATTTTTTAATGCCTCGTGCAGCATTAGCCGATAAAGCAGATAGCCTCATTTCAAAGCATGGCGGCAAGATCATCCTTCAGGACATTATTCGCATTGAGCAATATTTTGGAGTCAGCCATCAGACCGCAGTGTACCAGTTAAATAATTGTGGTTATATCAGCAGAGATGACCGCGATGCCTGGCTGAACATCAGTGTCAAACGACAGGCTGAAGAAATGGGCTTTAGTTCCGATTTATATCGTCCATTTTCTGAAAATAGGCAGTATTGTACCTATGGTCATTATATCGATCAAGCCGATCAGTTACTAAAACGTAATATTATCTCGTACGGAAAGTATGAAGAATTACTGCTTGCTGCTTTCAGAGATGATCTGGTGTATGGCATCGAGGAAGGCGGTGAATTAATTGACTGAGCCACTTTTCTTTGATACAGATTGCATTTCTGCTTTTCTGTGGGTAGATAATGAAAGTATTCTTTCCATGCTGTTTCCCGGAAAAATCGTTATTCCCAAGGAAGTGTATGATGAGTTATCTCATCCTGGTGTAAATCGTGTTAAGGGATTAAAGGCACAAATTGATTTAATGCTTCAGGCAGGAGATGCGACAATTGAGACTATTACGGTCGGTACAGATACATATGAACTTTACCGAAAGCTTACAAGCCATCCAGACTCTGGGCACAAAATCATCGGTCGTGGAGAAGCTGCATCCATTTCACTTGCGAAGGAGAAACAAGGCATAGTTGCCAGCAACAATTTGAGAGACATATCTGCCTATGTTACAGAATATGGTCTTTCTCATCTTACAACAGGTGACATTATGAAAATGGCACTTGATGCCGGATACATCAACGAATCGCAAGGGAATACCATCTGGGCTAATATGGTTGCGAGAAAAAGAAAACTTGGATATGCGTCATTTTCGGATTATCTTGCAGCTCATCAGACTGAATAGTCATAACAGATCAGAATATATTTCAAAGCATTATCGCACTTATGAATGGTGCCCCAGCCATCCAATGACTGGGGCTTAAGTGTGTTATCTATAAAGAGATATCTGAACTGATTCGTTTCTTCCTAAAATCAAGGCTTCCCGGACAAAAAAATAATGCAGGAGATGGGACTTGAACCCACACGATCTTGCGACCACAGGCACCTGAAGCCTGCGCGTCTGCCAATTCCGCCACTCCTGCATTTCTTATTTATCAATCGCTCTCTCGCGACTGCTTTATTATAATACCGCACCTTTGAAGAAATGTCAATAGCAAAAATACAAAAAAATTAAAAAAATTTTGAATATAAAGAATTTTGGCGAAAACAGAAAAAATTTTTGCCCCGGAATTTATTGAAAAAGAGAGAAGCTTGTGATACAATCTTGAAGATTTAGGATAAAATAGATAAGAGAAGAAACGACAGAAAGGGAGATTGTATGAAAGCATTTCTGATATTAGAAGATGGACATGTTTTTACAGGGACCAGCATCGGTTCCACGAGGGATGTCATCAGTGAAATCGTCTTCAATACTTCCATGACAGGTTATCTGGAAGTGATGACAGACCCATCTTATGCAGGACAGGCAGTATGTATGACGTATCCTCTCATTGGAAACTATGGAATCTGCTATGAGGATCAGGAATCCAGGAAGCCGTGGATCGTCGGCTTTATTGTCCGTGAATTATCCCGCATCCCAAGCAATTTCAGAAGCGTAGACTCTATTCAGCATTTCTTAAGCAAGCATGACATTCCCGGTATTGCCGGAATCGATACCCGTGCGTTGACGAAGATCCTCCGTGAAAAGGGTACGATGAACGGTATGATCACTGTCAACGAAAATTTTGATTCAGATGCAATCATCCCCCGTTTAAAAGCATATAAAACAGGAAAAGTGGTAGAAAAGGTAACCTGCCGGGAAAAAGAAATTTTAAAAGGAAACGGCCCGAAGGTTGCTCTGATGGATTTTGGCGCGAAGCGCAACATTGCCAAATCATTGAATGAAAGAGGCTGCCAGGTTACGATCTATCCGGCTTTGACTTCCGCAGAGGAAATCCTGAAAGGAAAACCGGACGGCATTATGCTCAGCAACGGCCCCGGAGATCCCAAGGAGTGCACTTCTATTATAAAAGAAATAAAGAAACTCTACGATTCCGACGTCCCGATTTTTGCCATCTGCCTTGGCCATCAGCTTATGGCTCTGGCGACAGGCGGAGATACCTATAAAATGAAATACGGCCACAGAGGCGGCAACCATCCTGTAAAGGATCTTGCTACCGGAAGGGTGTACATTTCATCCCAGAACCACGGGTATGTGGTAGACGCAAAGGGATTGGAGGAGAAAAAAATTGCCAGACCCGCCTTTATCAATGTGAACGACGGAACCAACGAGGGAATGACATATGAAGGCAAGAATATCTTTACTGTACAGTTCCATCCGGAGGCCTGCCCGGGACCGCAGGATTCCAGCTACTTATTTGACAGATTTATGGACATGATGGGAGGGAACAAATAATGCCAAAGAATACAGACATTCATAAGGTGCTTGTCATCGGCTCCGGACCGATCGTCATCGGCCAGGCCGCAGAATTTGACTATGCGGGAACACAGGCGTGCCGTTCCTTAAAGGAAGAGGGCATGGAGGTTGTCCTTCTCAATTCCAACCCCGCTACTATTATGACAGATAAGGATATTGCCGATAAGGTTTATATTGAGCCCCTGACCGTTGAAGTGGTAGAGCAGTTGATCCTTAAAGAAAAGCCGGACAGCGTCCTTCCGACCCTTGGAGGCCAGGCGGGTCTGAACCTTGCCATGGAGCTTGATGAAAAGGGCTTTTTGAAGGAGCACAATGTCCGCCTGATCGGAACAACTGCGGAAACTATCAAGAAGGCAGAGGACAGACAGGAATTTAAGGATACCATGGAAAAGATCGGCGAGCCGGTTGCGGCGTCCAAGGTAGTAACCACGGTTGAGGACGGTCTTGCCTTTACCAATACCATCGGTTATCCGGTGGTTCTCCGTCCCGCCTATACTCTGGGCGGCAGCGGCGGCGGAATCGCCAATAACGAATATGAGCTGCGTGAGATCCTGGAAAACGGCCTGCGTCTTTCCCGTGTGGGGGAGGTCCTGGTGGAACGCTGTATTGCAGGCTGGAAGGAAATCGAGTACGAGGTTATGCGCGACAGCGCAGGAAACTGCATCACGGTCTGCAACATGGAAAATATCGACCCGGTAGGCGTCCACACCGGAGACTCTATCGTAGTGGCGCCGTCCCAGACACTGGGTGATAAAGAATACCAGATGCTTCGTACCTCCGCTTTAAATATCATCACAGAACTTGGTATTACCGGCGGCTGTAATGTGCAGTATGCGCTCCATCCGGAAAGCTTTGAATACTGTGTTATAGAGGTAAACCCCCGTGTAAGCCGTTCCTCCGCGCTGGCAAGTAAGGCGACGGGATATCCTATCGCCAAGGTGGCGGCAAAGATCGCCCTCGGTTATACTCTGGATGAGATTCCCAACGCCATCACCGGAAAAACCTATGCAAGCTTTGAGCCGATGCTGGACTACTGTGTTGTAAAAATCCCGCGTCTGCCCTTTGATAAATTTATTACTGCCAAGAGAACCCTGACCACGCAGATGAAGGCCACCGGAGAGGTTATGAGCATCTGCCACAATTTTGAAGGTGCTCTTATGAAAGCGATCCGTTCTCTGGAGCAGCATGTTGACAGCTTGATGTCCTACGACTTTACTCACCTTACAGAAGAAGAACTGATGGACGAACTGAAGATCGTAGACGACCGCAGGATCTGGAAAATAGCGGAAGCCATCCGAAGAGGCGTTTCTCAGGAAATCCTGCACCAGATCACAAAAATCGACCGCTGGTTCATTGATAAGATCGCGATCCTGGTAGAAATGGAACAGGAGTTAAAGACAGAAGAACTCACAAGAGAACTTCTTCTGGAAGCAAAGCGTCTGGAATTTCCTGATTATGTGATCGCGCGCCTTTGCGGCAGGACAGAGGCGGAAATCAAGGAAATGCGCAGACAGTACGGGATCACCGCCGCTTACAAGATGGTTGATACCTGCGCCGCTGAGTTTGCGGCGGCAACTCCCTATTACTATTCCGTATATGGCGATCAGGAAACAGAAAATGAAGCGTCTGCGACCCCGGATAAGAAGAAGGTTCTTGTCCTTGGCTCCGGTCCGATCCGTATCGGACAGGGTATTGAGTTTGACTTCTGTTCCGTACATTGTACCTGGGCGTTTGCAAAAGAAGGGTACGAAACCATTATCATCAACAACAATCCGGAAACTGTCAGCACGGACTTTGACATTGCCGATAAGCTGTACTTTGAGCCATTGACGCCGGAGGATGTGGAGAACGTTGTAAATATTGAGAAACCGGACGGCGCGGTTGTGCAGTTCGGCGGACAGACAGCCATCAAGCTGACGGAAGCGCTTATTAAGATGGGAGTCACCATTCTCGGCACCTCCGCAGAAAACGTGGACGCCGCAGAGGATCGCGAGCTGTTTGACGGTATTCTGGAGCAGTGTCAGATTCCGCGTCCCAAGGGACATACCGTATTTACCGCGGAGGAAGCGAAACAGGCGGCGGCAGAGCTTGGTTATCCGGTTCTTGTACGTCCTTCCTATGTTCTTGGCGGCCAGGGAATGCGTATTGCAGTCAGCGATGAGGATGTGGAGGAATATATCGGCATCATCAACCAGATCGCGCAGGAGCATCCGATTCTGGTAGATAAATATTTAATGGGAAAAGAAATCGAGGTAGACGCAGTCTGCGACGGCGAAGATATCCTGATTCCGGGAATCATGGAGCATATTGAGCGTGCAGGCGTACATTCCGGAGACAGTATTTCCGTATATCCCGCGCAGACTATCAGCGCCAAAGCAAAGGAAACCATTGCAGAATATACCCGGCGTCTGGCAAAAGCCCTGCATGTGATCGGTATGATCAACATTCAGTTTATCGTGTGCAACGAAGAGGTTTATGTCATTGAGGTGAACCCGCGTTCCAGCCGTACGGTTCCTTATATCAGCAAGGTAACCGGTATTCCCATCGTGCCTTTGGCAACCAAGGTGATTTTAGGGCATAAGCTGAAGGAGCTTGGCTATGAGCCGGGATTGCAGCCGGAAGCAAAGCATATCGCTATCAAGATGCCTGTATTTTCCTTTGAAAAGATCAGGGGAGCAGATATCAGCCTTGGACCGGAAATGAAATCCACCGGAGAATGCCTTGGTATTGCCGAAACCTTCAATGAAGCCCTGTATAAAGCATTCTTAGGCGCGGGAATCCGTCTTCCGAAGTATAAAAATATGATCATCACCGTGAAGGACGAGGATCAGCAGGAGATTATCCCCATTGCCAGAAGATTCGAGGCGCAGGGATACCGTATTTATGCTACCAGAGGCACTGCGAAGGCTCTTAAAGAAAACGGTATCAAAGTGATCCGTACCAACAAGCTGGAGCAGCCGTCCCCGAACCTGATGGATTTGATCCTGGGACACAAGATCGACGTGGTGATCGATACGCCGCCCCAGGGGGTAGAGCATCAGAAGGACGGTTTCCTGATCCGCAGAAATGCCATCGAAACAGGCGTAAACGTTCTTACTTCCCTGGATACGGCAAAAGCGCTTGTAACCAGTCTTGAGAACACGGATCTGAACAATCTGACACTGATTGATATTGCGACGATTGATAACAGGTAGAAAAGTTTAGGGACTTCATAATATGATACCAGAGTGTTTAAAAGATCATATTTGTCATGCTTGCATAAGGTATCATAGGCGTCAAAACATTTTTTGGCGCCTTCATCATATATATACTATAAAAGGACGGAGATGTTGAAGACAGTTGACCTCCGTCCTCGTTCTAATATATGGAGTATATGGAAAATGCGGAATTTTTCGTATAAACAGGATGGATTAACAAGATAAATTAAATGGGAGAAAGGGGACGTTATGGACATTTTAGAGTTGCTGAAGGTAATTTTGCTCGGCATTGTGGAGGGCATCACGGAATGGCTTCCTATCAGCAGCACCGGGCATATGATCCTGGTGGATGAGTTTATCAAACTGAATGTAAGCCCGGAATTTAAGGAACTGTTTCTTGTGGTTATCCAGTTGGGCGCGATCCTTGCGGTCGTAGTGCTTTATTGGGGGAAGCTGTGGCCTTTTTACATACGGGAAATTCCCAGGAAGACACAGCGTGCATTAGAAAAACAGCCGGCCGTTTCAAGGGCGGTCCTGACATTTGTGGAGAGGTTCTGCGATAAAGATAAATGGATCCTGTGGTTTAAAATTCTGGTTGCGTGCCTGCCGACGATCATCATCGCGCTGCCGTTCAATGACGTCATAGAAGAGAAATTCAATAACTATGTGGTGGTTGCCATTGCGTTGATCGTATACGGCGTATTGTTTATTTTTATCGAAAATTATAATAAAAAGAGGCGGCCGAAGTGCACTTCTCTGGAGGATCTGTCCTTTAAAACTGCTTTTTTGATCGGTATTTTTCAGGTACTGGCAGTGATTCCGGGAACCTCCCGGTCCGGTTCGACAATCATCGGAGGAATCCTTGTGGGAACCTCCCGTACGGTGGCTGCGGAATTTACCTTTTTCCTGGCGATTCCGGTCATGTTCGGGGCAAGCCTTCTGAAACTGGTGAAATTTGGATTTACATTTACGTCCAGTGAGGTTATCATATTGATAGTAGGAGTTGTGGTGGCATTTGTGGTTTCTATTTTTGCTATCAAATTCCTGATGAGTTATATCAAAAAACATGATTTTAAAGCATTTGGCTGGTACAGGATCATTCTGGGCATTCTTGTCCTGGGATACTTTATCGGTAAACAATTCCTCGGATAGAAAGTGATGGGGCTGTCGGTCTGGGGATATCCGGCAGAATCCCTTGCTTATCAAGGGGTGCGCTGCACCTTTGCCTGGGAAAAGGAAGAATGAAAAGTCAGAAATACAAATGAAAAAGGAGGATGTTCTAATATAAGATTAGAATGTCCTCTTTTTGCACGCAAATACCCCGATCTTGCAGCGTGGTATTTGACTTGGACACAGAATTTTTACAAAAGTGTGTTATAATAAAAAGAATCTGACACAGGTGGAGAAGGATATAGGAGCTCTTTACGATTATTCAGCCCAATCTGGTAAAGAGCGGCTCAGAGTGTGTTTGAACCAAATATCCAACAATTTGTGGAGTACATTTTGCAGAAAGCAATTTTCAAACACACTCCGGAGCGTATTCAGGAGGAAATAAAATGAGAAAAAAAGGGAGAATAATTTTTGCGGTTTTATTTACAGCGCTTGCGGCGGCAATGTCGGGCTGCGGGAAAGAGGATGAGGAGCCTCTTGTAGAAATGGAGCCTGTTTCCGCGACGCCTACGCCGGTTCCCGTAACACCCACCCCGGCTCCTACGGCAACGCCGGGGCCAAGGATGATCGGTACGAAAAATTCGGACTCAGGGTTTATTTATCTGACCAACAGTACGGAAAGTGATATACGGGAAATCTATGTAAAAGAATCTCAGGCAGAGGACTGGGGAAAGAATCTGATCCCTGCGGAAGCTTCCGTAAAAGCGGCAGAACAGGTGCAGATGTATTATACTCCTTCTGAAGCAGAAGGCGAGCATACATACAGCATAAGGATTAAGGCACGGGATGGGAAAATCTACGAGATTTCCCGGGTTCCGCTTGAGGATATGGAAAAAGCAAGCCTTCAGTCTGACGGGGAACAGGGAATCTTTTATCTGAGATATATGAGCCTCAACGAAAAGAAGGAGAAGGATACGAAGGATACGGCGACGCAGAGCAGTAATTCTGACAGCGCAGATACATCCTCTGATGAAAATAGTTCTGGCAGTACAGATACCTCATCCGGCTATTCCGACAGCTCATATGATAACAGCAGTAATTATAATGACTATAGCTACGATAATGGCTATGATCAGAATTATAACGACGATTACAGCGATTATAATGAGCAGTACGGAGAATTTGATGAGAACTATGACGGCGGCTATGACGAGGATTATGGTTATGGCTATGATGAGGACGAGGACTGGGGCAGCGACGATTTCGGCTATGATGAAAATTATGCGGAGTATGACGAAAATGGAAATCTGATATGGGAGCAGTCAGGAAATTAGAACATAGACGCCTATGATACCTTAGATCCGCGCTATGCACTCCTGCATTCCGAAAAATATTTGAACGCAGATAAGCATTCCCCGTTTCAAGTGCGCAGAGCTATAAGCGGTGGGTAATAAATTTGCATCAGTGGCGGGATTCAATCCCCCATCTGATATATGCTCCGCGAGGATGTGCAGGGATTCGGTTTGGAATTATGTCAGCGTAGCTGACCCGAATCCCGCACCAAGACTCGCAAGCGAGTCTTGAATGTTACAGATAAAGAAGTTCGCCGGTGTGGCTTACATCATACCCTGTCTGGTGGCTCAGACTGGCCTTAAAATCCTCAGAACAGACGATTTCCGCCAGAGCAGGAAAGCCGGGGCGTTCCAGGGAGTCCGCCTCTATGACTAAATACAGCGGTAATGTTCCAAGGGGGATAAAATCAAGTCCCGCAGACTGCAGGGAGATGAATTTTTCCCCGATGGCAGCATCCGCCTTGTGCCCGACGATTGCTGATGCTGTGGACAGGTCCGAAACAAGCTCTTTGCGGTAGCCGGAAATCTGAGAAGGGGAAAGCCCTTCATTTTTTAAATGCTCGTCCAGATAAATACGGCAGGTGCTGCCTTTTTCGCGATTGGCAAGAATCACATCTGCGCGGGTAAGATCCTTAAAAGAATGGATATTCTTGGGATTCCCCTTCTGCACATAGAACCCTATAGGGTATTCGTACAGAAGAAATGCCGCAAGGGGGATACCGGGAATAAGACAGGAGATCATTTGAGCGGAAATACTGGCGGATGCGATATGTACCTTCCCGAAATACAGCGAATACAGGCCATTATAGGTGTTCATATGAGACTGCAGGATAGGCAGTCCCCGGGGATGAACCGCCATCTGGCTGCACAGCAGCTCCAGGGCAGGAGAGGTCTGGCCGCTTAAGATCAAACCGCTGGAATTAAGCAGGTAATCACGCTTTAAAAGAGAGCTTTCAGGCTGTACATCGGGAATGCACAGGGCAGGCTCCGCCGTCTGGCCGGAACTGCCCAGATACTGATCCAACTGGGCGTCGCTGATACGGAGCTGCTTGCCGATTTTTGAGGACTGCAGTTCTCCCCGTTTGATCAATTCATAAACTGTTGTTTTTTTGATCTTTAATTTGTCGGCTATTTCCTGAGCGGTATAGAGTTTATTCATCAATTCCCACCATTACGTTTGTCGCCTTGATGACTGCGTAAGCGTCTGAGCCGACCTCAAGCTTCAATTCTTCTACTGCGGCGCAGGAAATCGTAGCGACGATGATATTTCCTCCTCCGATATCAATAGAAACGATGGAGTTGACTGCTCCTTTGTTAATATTTATCACTTTTCCCTTTAATTGGTTGCGTGCGCTTAATTTCATAATAAAATACCTCCGTTTGCAGAATTTTGATTTTGTTTGAATTACTATGCTGCTGTTCTTCGCCGTGATGCAAACAATAAGATTGCCGGTTATTGTTCATACCTGCGGTGCAAACAGTAACGATTGACGTTTCTTTTTATGTTACCATTGGCAGGAAGAATTGACAAGGGGTATCTTTTGAGTTAAAATAAACGAAACAAAATAAAACAAAACAAAATAAAACTAAACCAAACAAAAGGAGAAAAACAATGAAGAAAAAAGTAATTGCAGCTCTTATGGCCGGAGTTATGGCGGCCGGAATTATGCCGGGAAGCGTGTATGCGGCGGATAATGCTGAGACAGAGGATCTGAAGGGCGAAATTTATGTCTTTATTGCCGCAAGCTTAAATAATGCAATGGAAGAGATTCAGGAGAATTTCAACAGTACATATCCGGATGTGGAAATTTTATATAACGCAGACAGTTCCGGTACATTGCAGACTCAGATCGAGGAAGGCTCCAGATGCGACATTTTCTTTTCAGCGGCAACCAAACAGATGGATGCTCTTGTAGAAGAGGGGATTGCAGTAGAGGATTCCGTAGTTGACCTTCTGGAAAATAAAGTAGTCCTTATTAAACCGGCAGGCGGAGAAACGAAGGTAACAGGCTTTGAGAACATCACGGATGCGGCAAATCTGGCGCTGGCAGGGGAGAGCGTTCCGGTTGGGCAGTACTCCCGTGAAATTTTCAATAACATGGGAATCATGGATGAGATCGAGGCAATGGAAATTAACGAAGGAAAGAATGTAACGGAGGTTCTTGCGGCAGTCAGCGAAGGCAGCAACGAGGTTGGTATCGTTTATGCCACAGACGCGGCTTCTGTAGCGGACAGTGTGGAGATCATCGCAGAGGCTCCGGCGGACATGCTGAATACTCCGGTATTATATCCGGTAGGTCTTGTGACAGATGCCGAGGCGTCTGAGGAAGAACAGAAGGCCGCAGAAGCTTTTCTTGAATATCTGCAGTCTGAGGAAGCAATCAAGGTATTTGAGGATTATGGCTTCAGCCCATATACAGCCGAAGCAGACCAGGAAGAAACCCAGGAAGCAGACCAGGAAGAAAC
>JAUNGB010000117.1 GCA_030524715.1 Eubacteriales bacterium
AGTTTTAAGCAATTTTAAGTAATTTTGGTAAAATTTCAAATTTGCTCATTTATAGCTATAGACAATAAAGTTAGCTTCAGGTTTTCCAACTAATCAAAGGCGCCATTTCACTTTCAGCACCGACGTAAGGGCTACTGTTCACTCCCCAGCCGCACCTCGCAGTCCTTTCGGAAAAAAGAGATTCCGTAGCAGGTAATATCGCGATATCCTTCTGTCTGCAATTCTTTTATATAACCCCTGTCATGAATCTGTCGGATAGCAATTTCGGCGTCTTTTTCCAAATCATCAATTCCCTTCGACACCTTCACCTCAATAACAAACGCTTTGCCCCGCAGGGACGGGCTTTTTATCATCAAATCGCAGCGGCCGTTTCCCGTTTCTCTGTTAGACTGAACAAGATACTGCTCGCTCTGGCTTAGGATTCCCGCAAGAAATCCGTGATAAAAGTTCTCTGCGCTGTCATAAAAACTGATCGTGGACAACAACTGCTCATTTAAGATTTCACTCATCCTGCCGGCGTCTCTGTTTTCCATAGCCCGGTACAGATCCCGAAAATCCTGCTTCTTTAAATTATCCCGGAACCAGTTCAGAATCGTATTCTGATAGATGGTCTTTACTTCCACATTCGGAATCCGAACCTTCAAAAAAATAGTAGCCTCTGAGAAATATTCTTCTTTCTTTGTCAGATAGCCGGTAAAATACAGGAAATTCCACAGATTTTCCCCACTATCATACATATCTCCGTAGGTAATCTCTTCGTGTACCGGAATATCCAGTGTTTTCCCATCCAGAAGAATCTCCAGTTGTCCCTTCATTTCCCGGTCAGCCCGCTTTACCATTTCTTTAATAATCTCATTAGAACTGGTGTTAATCCAGTACGGACGCGGAAAAGCATTTATGCTGGCATCCAGGTCATAGAGAAATTTTATTACACTCCACGGGTTATACACCTCTGTATCCCCAAAGGTATAGCCGTCGTACCACTTTTTCATATCGTCAAAGCGCTTTTCTACCCCGTAATGCACCATTGCCTGCAATACTTCCTGCTCTGTAAAGCCAAAATGCTCACTGTATCTTTTGTCCAGTACGGAAATGATATTCAGATGATTCAGCCCTGTAAAAATACTCTCTTTGGAAATCCTGAGACAGCCCGTTATCACGGCAAATTTTAAAAATCTGTTTGTTTTCAGCGCCGATTCAAAAAGCGACCGTATAAAGCTTATCATCTCATCGTAAAATCCGGAAAAATAAGCATTTTCCAACGGTACATCATACTCATCCAGCAAAATGACAGTCTTTTCCCCCGTCACTTTAAACAGACAGGCACTGAGGAACTTCAACGCGCTGGAATATTCATCGTAAGAGCCTTCCCGGTTCATGATCCCCCGGAATATCCGCCTGTCTTCCTCCGACATTTTTTCGGATTCCAGGAGGACTTCGTGCCGTCTGAATTCTCCTGCGATTTCTTCCTTTATTTTAAAATACGCTGATTCGAAGGTATTCTGTTTTGCTGATTTTAATGTCAGACTGATGACCGGATATTTTCCCATCTGATCCGTATATTCTTCACCAGCCGACATGATCCTCAGTCCGCAAAACAGCCTCCTGTTTTCCTCGTTCTTCTCAGTACTTCCTGTATTCTCAAAAAAATACTGCAGCATACTCAGATTCAGTGTTTTCCCGAAACGCCGGGGACGGGTAAAAAGATTCACTTCCCCTTTCAGGTCGAGCAATTCCTTTATGAACATGGTTTTGTCTACATAATAATAATCGCTTGTAATCATTTTTTCAAAATCATCCACACCTATCGGCATTGCTTTTCTCATTCTGCTTCCCCTCCGTTCCATTTTTCCGCCCGGACTTTTTACACGTTTGCGTTCCAGTCTAACCTGATTTTCTTCATAGCAAGGATTGCATCCTTCACCGTTTCATTAAGATAGGCCATATTCAGCTTTCTTTTTGTATACGCAAGATACGTATCTTGCGTTTCTGTATGTTTCCGCTCCGTATAATCGGTAAAACTCATGATAACTCTGCTTCAATGTTCCATACTTGCCGGATGTACGGATTCCATAGATTTCTTCCACACTGTATGGCAATGTTGGCAAGGCCTCTCTGGATACAATCACATAATAATTATCTGTTTCTTTTATCTTTCCCGCAAACTCTTCCGTTCTGATAAATTCGTTTCCTTCATCAATAAACACAATGCTGTCAGAGAGTTCAGTTAACTGTCCTTTCCATAGAGAGCCTTCCAACACAAAGCAGTTTTTATCACATTGCAGTTCCACTGAAGTTCCGGCAGGATTATTCACAAAGTCGCGAATCATATCTACCAACGTGGTTTTTCCTGTTGCACTGTCGCCCCGAATAACTGTCAGGTTTCTCCTTATTTCGAAATCATATTTTAGCCGTTTTGTAGAAACAATAACTCTGTGCTTTCCCTTCATCGTAACATGCCTCCATCACACAAACTCTCCGGCCACCGACACCAAGTCTTCCATAGAATGAACAACCTGATCTGTATTCAAAATACGAATGGTAAATGGTTCCTGTCCAAAATCCATCAGGTGCAGAAGATTCACTGTACGGTCTTCCTTTTCCGCAATCTTCAGCAACCATCCGGCACAGTTATCTCCACAGGTGGACGCATTGAATATTTTGCTTTGCTCAAATTTTACAAGAATCAGTGTTTTTACACCGCCGGATAGTCCTACCGGCGGTATTTTCCCCAATATAGGACTATCTATCACGCCACTGTCCAGAACCGTTGACTGATCCACATCACGGATCATCTCTTTTACAAACGGATCTACGATCCATGCGTCCTCATAATCGTATTTAAAATAAGCTGCTGTATTATATACAGCCTCTTTCATATGTCCGTAATATATATTCAGCATAATCTCCACTTCCTTTTTTAATTCGCTTGTCTTCTATAATCCGTAAATCTCTTTCAGCTTCCATGCCCCGTTCTTTAAAGACGTTTCATGAAGCGGGTTGTATTTTCGATACAAATCTTCCGGAAGGATTTTGCCTACGATATCAGCCGACCACAGTCCGAAGTTCCATTGCAGATAAGTATATATATCGGCCATCCATTCCAACCTGAATTCGTCATATTTTTCACTGATTTCCGCATGGAGATCAACTTTTATATTCATACTTCCCAAGATCTGCTTCGGGGTCTTATTTAAATACAAAGGATTTCCCATATCCATATATTTCCGGTAAGTACTTCTCATATATTTTTCGATCGTCCCAAAAACATCCTCACAATTCCTTGCGATCAGTTTAAAAAGATATCTCGTTTTCCTCTTCATACTTTCCAGATACTCCACATCATATGCCGGCTTATTCATAATAACTTCCTTCCCTGTGATATATCAGATGATTTTGGACTGCATAACGGGCTGTTATTCCGGGAACCTCATACCCTTCCAGCAAAATTGCTTTCATTCTCCCGGATAAAAAACGGTTTACTTCTTTTCTGGCATAAAAGTCCGATTCCATATCACTCTGTTCCAGGCTTACATGATAAGCTTCCTTCCATCTTATATTTTCAAATGCCCTGGGAGACTTCAAAAATATCTGATTCCCCAATTCACCTTTATAAAACAGCCTCTCCACTTCCGTTATATTAATCTGGTTCAGTAAAAAGGCCTCTATAACCTGTGTATAGCTGTCATCCGCACGATATCCCTTTATGATATCAACGTCACTTGTATCCTGACAATATAATTCTACAAGCTTATCTCCGACAAACTGTGCATTCTCTTGTTCTGTCCCACGATTTTTGACCACTTCAGCAATCCATGACAGAACTCCATAATCATTTAAATCCAGTATACGCAAAGGCTCCATATTCAACTCGTAAACATTCACGATTGCCTTATCAGGATTGCCATTCAGAGCAGCCCAGCTTCTTGCTCTGTCCTCATACTCAGTTACATAAAAGCCATTACCGTAATCATTATCGGATTTACCGCCAAGATATACAGGCTTCTTTAAAATATGGTCTGTCCCGTGAAACACTTCTGTCATTCCCATATGATTCACCATAACCTCTACTAAAATCTGTCCATATCTGTATTATCTTCTAACAGCATTCTGCCTGTTTTTCAGTTTAGCATACAAACGCTGATTTCACAAGCCGAATCAAACACGCTCTAAAATCACGGAGCATATTGTTTGCTCCTGCAAAAATACTTTCTTTTGTAATCCTCAGACAGCCTGTAATTACCGCAAATTTATTATAACCAAAAATGGCGGCTTTGTACATAGCCGCCATTAACGTTCTGTATGCAGTTCACATCTTACGGTGTAAAACTCTCAGGTAAAAAATAACCTTTCTGTTCTTCAGGATACACGTTTGCGGTGATATATTACACTAACCGTGCATGCCGCGGCGCCAATCAGTACAAGCAGCCAGAAAACAGTGCTTGTCTCATCTCCGGTTTTTACCGCAGTCCCCTGTGTGGCGCCGTCGGTTCCAGTTCCGCCTGTACCTGCTCCGCCTGTACCGGTTCCGGAATTGCTTCCATTCGATCCCAATGCGGTTGTCGGTGTCGGCGTTGAATCCGGTATCTCTGTCGGCTCCGGTGTTCCCGTCGGTGCTGGCGTTCCTGTTGGTACTGTCGTCGGCTCCGGCGTTGTCGTCGGTGCTACTGTCGGTGCCGTCGTCGGTTCCGGCGTTACGGTCGGCTTCTCTCCCTTCGGGAGCACTGCGGCAAAATAGCGGCTTTCCGATACGGTAAAGGTCCATGTACCGTCCTCTGCCCCATCAGAAACCATCAAAGGTTCTCCACCGTCTCCGGTAAAGGAATACAGTGCAGACTCTTCATAGCCCTCCGGGGCTGTGACCGACACATTCACCGGAGCAGAAGGAGCCGTCTCCTTCCCGTCCCGATAGAACATGATATAAAAGGCATAGGGCTGCTCCCCATATGCCCTTACCATATCTTCTACATAGGAAAGCGCCTCAGCGTCCTCTTCCTCCACAGGCACGATTACCACACGGATATTGCTGTCAGCATCGCTTCCCGCCTGAACAGTGACCTTTGTCTCGTCCGGAAGGATAATGGGTTCCTCGCTGTCGAGAGTCTGGCTGTGCTGTACCTCTTCCTCTGTATATTTCACATTCACATCAACATTTGTCTCTATAGACAGTTCTCCTGCCAGAGCAGACGTCGGGACCGTCAGTGCCATTATCATACAGAGCAGCCCCATAACCAACTTTTTCATCCTCATCATCCCCCTGCATTCTCTTCTGCTGCAGCATAAAGCGTTGTGCTTAAAGACGCCGCCCCTGCGCTGTAATACGTATCCGGCTCATATGCCATAAGCTTTAGCTGTACCGCGGTATCTTCCTTTGGAACGGCCGAAAGAGATACTGACTTCACATATTCTCCCGGCTTTAAAATACCGCTTTCGCCCAGCAGCTGTCCGTCTTCATCCAAAATTCTGACCTTCAGCCATACCTCATTGGAGGACGGATTTGTCAGATACAAAACAGCTTCTCCGTCCTGTACCACAGGCGCGCCGCAGACAGATACCTGATATTCCTCTGCGTCCAGCAAGCTGTAGCCAAGCTCCTGCGGTACCTTTGGTTCTCCCTGCTCTGCGTTTTCTTCAAAAGGCGGAGGGGTAAAGGCGGAGCTGTCTTTTTCTGTAGTTTTGGTCAGCGCCCACGTCATCACGAGCACCGAAAGCAGGCAGATTCTTGCCAGAAGCGGCAGCAGCCATTTTCCTGATGCGGTTTTCGTCTTTTTTTCCATTTCCCCTTCACCTCCAAAGCGCAGCGGATCATTTTACCGCTACGTTGATCTGGCCTACCGTATGATAGCTGTCCGCCTGGCTGTCCATTGTGCCGGAGAGCATAAACTCCGCTGTAGCGAAGGGCGCCTCCTCCGGCTTCGTTCCCTCCGCGGAAGCAAGCTTCAGAAGGGAGGTGTCAAAAGAGCCTGTCAGATTATAGCCGTCCGCAGCCTGAAAATCCAGCGCCGCTTCCACGGCGGCATTGGAATGGTTCTTCACCGTAACGGTATTTCCATGCCCGCTCCACTGATCTTCCACCGTCACCTCATATTCATGAGTTTCCGGATTCCAGATACTCACCCCGGCAGCGGTATAGGTAAATTCCATAGCACCCCACTCCACATCCACCAAATAGCGCACAGGAGTCTCTGTCGTCCCTTCCTTCTTTGCACGGACGTCAAAGCTGATGCTGTCCGGAAGCTGTCCTGTGGAAGCCTCCCCCGCCCGGACAGCCGTCGGCATGGAACACACAAGAAGAAGGACTGCCATGATCGCCCCGCAGATTCTCTGTTTCCTCATACAGTCTCCTTTCTGACGATCTTCCTTTTTCCGTTACTCCGTTGCTGCTTCCACTGAAGTTATTGTCACAAGAATCGAACCGATTTCGGAATTCGTTGTCCCCTCATTCAGAGTTCCCCCGGTAATCTCAAAGAAAGCTTCATCCGCTACCGGCGCGTTTGTTGTCGCCGCAGACGCAAGGGAAAGACTGGTAATATCCTTAGCTCCGTCTGTAAATTTTCCCGTAATGCCCGTTGAATTCTTGCTAAATTCAAGACCTGCTTCTACCGCTGCGTTTGAATGGTTCGTCACCGTAATCTTGTTGCTGGTTCCCTCGGCATTCGCTTTCCATACACCGGCTCCGCTTGGTGTCGTATCATACTGGTGGGTCGTTGTGTTCCACACTCTGGTTGCGTTTGCCTCATAGGTAAACTCCATACTTCCCCATGCGACGTCAATCTTGTAGACCGGAGCCCCATCGGTTGTCGTTCCATCATAGGAGCCTGTTACCCCAAAGGTTACATCATTGGGAACCGTATTCATGGTTGCCGAGTTCGTTACTTCCGATGCAAACGCGGTAGCTGTCATCCCCAAGCAAAGAACGGCGGCTGCCGTAACTGCGGCTGCTTTTCTAATTTTTTTCATGATAAAATCCTCCTGTATGTTTATTTCTTTTTTGTTGCTTATATATATTATCCCCTGCTTTTTGGGGCAGGAAATAAATACCTGATTTATGGCGTGACGGAAATCTCAATTCCCTCTATACTGCCGTTTACGATCGCTTTTTCTCCTGTATCCGGGTCATAGTAAAGAATATTGAATTTTCCGTTATAGGTTCCCTCCGAAAGCTGCGCGGCGCCGTCAAGCAGCGCAAGCTCATCCACCTGCTTTCCCGGATGTATGGTACCGGACTGGGCGATCACGGTTTCCGTGCCGTCCGCGCTTACAATAATCAGCTGCAGTACCATATCATTCACGGATTTAGACGGGTTCTGAAACATCAATGCCGCCGTCTGGTTCGCCAGAGAAATAGTAACGTTTTTCTGATAGCTCATAGAAACGGCGCCGCCGCCTTCATCGGCTTCCATTTTTTCAGTATCCTCTTCATTTTCAATATCCTCGGCATTCTCTTCCTCCTCTACCGGAGCGTAATCAGGGGCCAGCACCGGGGTTGTATCCCGAAAAAACAACGCCCAGACCGTAACTCCCACGGCAATGGCCGTGATCAGGAGCAGAAGGATTACCAGGATCTTCTTTCGATCCTTCTTCTTTTCCTTTGTCTCCATTTCACTCACCTCCGATCGTAACGGTCACAGTTCCCAGTTCAAGGGAATACGAACCGGAATCAGATGGTATTGACGGTTTTCCGTCCAGGATCAGCCGTGTTTCCCACTTTTCTCCTGAGGAAAGCGAAACTGTGCCTGCGGCTTTAGCTTCCCCGCCGTCCGCAAAGCTGCCGGAATCTGCCGCGTCCGTCTGCTCATATTCCTCTGTGAACACGCCCGAAACCGCCGTATCCGTCTGTTTATATTCATAAGAAACCGTAACTGCCGTTTCTCCTGTATTTTCCGCTGTAATTCTATCTCCGCCTTCGTCGTCCGCCGTCCAGCCGCCCTCTTCATAGGCGAGAGCTTCCGGATTCCATTTGGCGTCCAGGTACGTAAACTGCATTGTGCCCCAGTGAAGCTCAATGGAAACGGTTTCTTCCTTTTCATACACAGCCGTAACCGTCATATCGGCGCTTACCACCGTATCCGCAGTGAAGGAATTCCCGTCCTGGGATTTCCATCCGGTAAATTTCTGTCCCTGATTTTCTGCCGGGACATCGGGCAGTGTTTCTATCCTGCCGCCGGAATTAACATAAACGGTCTGTTGCTCTGAGGGAAGCACAAAGGTCACTTTGCAGACCCGCTTCTCTTCCTCTCCGGTCAGGACAGGATACGCATCCGTTCCCAGCGTCTGTCCCCAGACAAGGCTTTCCTGCGTCCCCTGCAGAAGGTGCGCCACCTCGCCGGAACCGTATGCGTCCGCCGTTTTGGCGACGGCAGTCCCAGAGCCATAGCCTGAACCGATCCCGTTATCCGCCGTTCCTTCCAGAAAATAGCAGTTTGTAACGCTGCATCTTGATGAACTTTGATATCCCGCTATACCGCCCACCTCATCGCTGCCTGTCGTACTTGTCACACTGCCGGTATTGCTGCTGTTCGAAATGTTACCGTCAGTGCTAGTTGCCCGCTCCTGCTTTCCTGCAATACCGCCCACCTCACTGCTTCCTGTTACCGCCGCGCTGTTGACGCAGTTGACCACCGTACTTAAATTATCCCCGACAATTCCGCCTGTTGTCTCCGTTCCATTTACCACGCCATCATTGACGCTGCTTATGATGCTGCCATAACTCTCACCGACAATTCCGCCTGTTTTCTCAGCGCCGGTTATCTGACCACTATTCACACATCCTGTGATTGTACCGCCTTGTTTATTCTGTCCCGCAATACCTCCTGCGCGTTCCTGTTCAGCCTTCACAGTCCCCCGATTGGTACAGCCGGAAATGACGCCGCTGCTTTCTCCGGCAATTCCTCCTATCGTACTTCCGCCGCTTACCTCTGCACGGTTTTCACAGTCTGAGATATTGCCCTCATTGCTTCCGGTAATACCGCCTGCGACCAGCTTCAGTCCGGTATCGATCGTTACCTTCCCCTCGCTGATGCAGTTGGTTATAGAGCCGCTGTTCAGTCCTACGATTCCCCCTGCCACGGTACCGGACATGATACAGGCTACGGTTCCGCTGAAGCTGCAGTCTGTAATAAAGCCGCCCCTACTCTCTCCCACAATTCCTCCTACATAACCAGGACCGGATACCTTGCCGGATACGGAAAGATTCCGGACTGTTCCGCCGTTCAGGCAGCCGAACAGTCCCATCCGGCTGTTGTCGGAATTGTAAACATATAAATTTTGAATTGTGTGACCGCCGCCGTCAAAGCTTCCGTCAAAATGTAAATCATAATTAAAACGTGCATGATTCCCGATGGGCGTCCATGTCTCATTATTTAAGTCGATGTCCGCCGTCAGCTCCACGTATTTTCCAGCAAAAGTATTCTTCTCATTGACATAATCCCGGAAGGTTTTCAGTGTCTGCGCATCCGGGATCAGATACGGGCTTTCTTCCGTGCCTTCCCCGTCCATAAAGAATTTGTACTGTACAGTCAGATCCTCCGTTACAACCGTCCCGGCGGCAACCGGATTCCCCGCCTCATCTCTCCAGGCGTAGTAGGCATCCGACTGGACTCCGCCCGGGAAATCCGACGACTCAATCGTCTGACCCGTGTTTTTATACTTCTCTTCGCTGCCATCCTCCGTTTGGAAGGTTATTTTTACTACCTTTTTTGTTGTGTCGGTTGTGAGAACCGGGTAAGGATCCGTGCCGATGGTCTGTCCCCAGACAAGACCGCCCTGCGTTCCCTGCAGAAGATGCGCCGTCCCTCCGGATGCCAGTTCTTCCGCGCTTTTGCCCTGTGCAGAACCGCCGCCCTGTCCGACCCCGGTGCTGGCCGTTCCACTAAGATAATAGCAGTTGGTGACGGAGCCATAGTAATTCCATGCCACAACTCCGCTGATATTTCCGCTGACCGTCCCCGTATTGAAGCAGTTGGAAACCGTCCCGGCGCTCTGTACTGCAATGCCGCCCGCATAGGTACCGCTTACGCTTCCATTGTTCAGACAGTTTGTGACTGTCCCGCTGTTCCAGCCGACAACGCCGCCCGTCAGCGTGCCGTTTACACTTCCGTTGTTGATACATCTCTGCACAGTGCCGCCGCTCCAGCCCGCGATGCCACCCACAAAGGGTCCGGTCGACCCGGGCGTTGCTACGCTGCCGTTCACGGTACCCTGAAACGTACAATTTGTAATAGTGCCTCTGTTATAGCCGACAATACCACCTACATGATTCGCTCCGGTTACACTGCCTTCCACTGAAAGGTTCAAAATGCTCCCGCTTTCTACAAAGCCGAACAATCCCTGATAATCCGCTGTGGATCTGACATTCAAACCGCTGATGGTATGACCTCCTCCTTCAAAGGTTCCCGAAAAGTAATTCCTAATCGTGCCGATGGGCGTCCATACTTCATTGCTCAGATCAATATTCGCCGTCAGCGTAACGGTAACGCCGCTGTAGCTGTTTCCGCCATTTACACCATCTCGTAAGGTTTTCAGTTCATCCGCCGTGGAGATCGTTACCGTTTCTCCGGGAGCGGCATAGAGTACGGCTTCGGTTTCGGCGCTGAACACTGCCGCGTCTTCGGCGCTGTCCGTCCCTTCTGCTTCCTCTCCTGTAAAAAATTCCATATCCGGTGTTTCTGTGACAGGTGTTTCCACGACTAACACTTCGGTGTCAGGCGTTTCGGCGGTCGGAACTTCCATATCAGACTCTTCGGCTGCCGAAATTTCCGTATCTGTCTCTTCGGTAGCCTTGACTTCCGTATCCGGCTCTTCTGACGCCAGAACCTCTGTATCCGGCCCTTCGCCTGTTCCTGTTTCCGCGTCTTTCTTCACTGAATCCTCAATATCAGATGATTCTGACGCCAGTTCTTCCGTACCTTCCCCTTCAGTCACTGCTTCGCCCGCTATATACAAAGCCTCTTCCTCACCGGCATACGCCAAAAAGCACCCCCCCGTTGAGGCTGTCAGCGCTGCCGACAGCCAGACAGCCAGCACGGCAGAACATTTTTTCCCGCTTATTCTTTTTTTCCGTCCGGTTTTTCGTTTCATTCTGCATTTCCTCCATAACTGTTCCATCCGTTCGGCTCTTCCGCCCGGTTGGGCGCTTTCAGATCAGCTTCCGCCTTCTCGCCTCATTCACCGCGGCGCTGCGGCTGTTTACCCCCAGCTTCCGGTATGTTTCCTGATTGTGGTATTTCACCGTAGCTTCCTTAATTCCCAGACGGTGGGCGATTTCTTTAATGGGAACCCCTTCCGCCTGAAGGCACAGGATCCGAAACGCCTGGTCCGAAAGCGCCACTTCGCTGTCCGTTCCCTGTGTCAGATACCGGGGATAAAATTTTTCCATTTTCCTGCATTCCTCAAACACCTGATCTTTAAAGCCTGTATCAACCCAAACCAGGTTTCCTTTTTCCAGAAGTTCCAGGGCCGCCCCGCATTCCCGTGAAAACAGCCGCACAAAGTGAAAGCCCTCCGCGCGGGTCACGCATTTTTGCAGAAGTTCTCTCCATTCCGTCCTTCCCATCCGGTACAGGGTAATGGAAAGAAGCAGGGACGCCTCCATCTCTATGTAAGTACGCTTCATCTTTTCCGCATAGAACAAAAGCTGTTCCAAAAGCCCAAGCGCCGCTTCGTACCTTCCGGTCTGAAGATAGACCCGTGCCTTTGTCAGATACCGGAAGCGCTCCAGCGTACAGAATTCCTCGTTCTCATCCGGGGAGTCCTCCATCCATTTGATTGTTTTGGCGGGCTGCTTTAAATAAAGGAAAATCCTGCACAAAAAGGCGTCCACGTTCGGCAGCATCCGGGGTGCTTCTCTTTCCGCCCGGCTGCGGAAGGCCATCATAAGTTCTTCGGCGTACTCCGCGCTTCCGTTTAATATGGAAACCCATGCGAGCAGCGCGGCAGCCACAAAGCACATCTCCGTCTTGCCGCCGCCCTCCGCGCTGATTCTGCCCTTTTCCGCCAGTCTCATGACCTCAAAGCCGTCCTCTCCTTTTTCCAGACTGCTCTCCGCAAGAGCCAGCGGTACCAGGCCCTTTCCGTATTTTCCAAGGACAAGCTCCACCACCTTGCCGATTCCCGCGGCAAGCTCCTTATCCTTTTTGCTCCATTCACAGAAATCCTTGCCCCCGTTCATCAGGGATGGCAGATTGGTGGTCACGGAAAACTCAGGCATAGCTACCTTATGCCCCGCGATCAAGCTTCCCGCGCTTTTTATCAGAGTGATCAGTTCCGCGCTTCCCCTGTGCGGCAGCGCGATGTCCAGATAGAGAAGCCATCTTTTTGCCTCACGCTTTTCGCCGCCTGAATGAACCCCCGCGTACTCTTCCAGAATATGGTACCAACGCTCGCTTTCTTCCTCATTCATCAAAATAGATTGGAGCATACTCATATAAGAAATCAGGGACGGATCCCGCATGACGGTCTTTTCCGGAAGGGAAAGATAATAACGCCTCAGCTCAAAATACGCTCCTGACGCCGGATTCCTGCGGGCATTGGAGGAAAGCACCCGAAGAATGCTTTCTTCATCCTGACAGAGTTCATATAACTCCAGCGCCTCCTTAAACATTCCGTGCATCTCGTAGTAAAGCCCCGCATGGGAATAAAGCTGTCGGATTCTGTCTCTGCTGTATTTTTTCAGGATCCGCTGCCGCATGGACTGGCGCATTGCCCAACGGTATTCCCATATGCCGTCCTGCCCGGTGCGGGTCATAAAATTTCCAAGTTCCTCCGCACGGGCAATCAGCTCGTCCACATTGTCCCTGCCGGTGATCATCCATGCAAGCTCCCTGGTATAATTTTGAGCGGTCTCGGAAACTCAATAGAGAACAGACAGAAAAGGGGCGGTTTTTAGAGA
>JAUNGB010000118.1 GCA_030524715.1 Eubacteriales bacterium
TTCATCGAACAATGAAAAGCATAAAAAAGTGGTTTCTGCCTATCATACATAGACTGAAACCACTGATCTATGGCCTTAAGATAACGTAAAAAGCAGAATATCCCCATAAAAGGGAATCAGCAATGTCCTGAAAAACTCATTCCATTTCACGGTTTGCTCAATAAAAAAGCATGACCATCACAGTCATACTTTCTCCGCTTTCTTATCCATTATAATAAGACAATTATTTCCGGTGTATGCAGTATTCTGTAAGGCAGAAACAACCAGCATTCAATGATGCTGAAAAGGGTATCACAAATAAAACACTGCATCCAGTGCTTACCCTCTTATAAAATTTAGTTGTTTTTTGTCATTACAGAAACAATTAACATCCACATACCTGCTCTTTCTTAAAATATAATCTTATATTAGACTATAACTATGCCAATGTCAATAATATTTTTATTCAGGGTATATTTTTGGGGCAAACTTTTGCAAAATGAGAAATTAAAATTGCAGCATACCTTTTCCATCGTACTTAAAATCAGGTCCCCACGCAACTTCCCAGTAATATCCATCCAGATCTGTAAAGTATGCGTGATAGCCTCCCCAGAATACATCCTGCGGTTCTTTTACAATTCAAATTTTGTTTCCGACGTATCGAAAAAGCATACATATGGATTGTCTTCCTGGCAATCCATTTTATACCCTAAGCCATCCCGGTAAAATTTTATTGCTTTCTACATACTTCTTACGCCCAAACATATACAAGTTATTTTATTCATTTATACAACTCCCATCCATATCATTCTTATAAATTCTCTATTCTTCATTCTGAATTGCAAACACATATCTTCCGTCAATATATTCAAAACCATTTTGACTATAATATTTAATAAGTTGTTCGTTTTCTGCAATTAGAATAATATATAAGTATTTACTATATTTCTCCTTAATTCTCCTCAACAGTTCTCTGCCAATTCCATGTCCTTGATATAAAGGATTTACACATAAATAATGAACATATGCGGTCAGTTCACTGTCATCAATGGCATTGATAAGTCCCACTAAATGTTCGTGATCCCACGCTGTAAAAACAGTCTCACAGTTATCAAGTGCTTTTTTTACACGTTCAGGATAATTAGCGGATAGCCAATCAACTGATTGAAATAATTCCTTTATATCATTTGCCGAAAATACTTTCTTATCTGTATAGGTTATGTTCATTTTTTACTCTCCTATTCCAATATATCTAATTTCATTAGGTAAAAGCTGTCTTATATGTTTATCCATTGAATATATGGGAAACACCTATAAAATTTTTTCTTTGTTTCCGATTGGGGTTTTCTATTTCACTGTAAAGCCAGTCCACTCTATATGGTTATATTGCATAACATCATCCGCTTTTTGCATACCAAATTTCTCATAAAAAGGAACAGCATTTTCATTTGCTATCAGATACACGGCAATATTCTTTTCACCACCCGCTTTATCATGTGCAATTTTCATAAGTTGACTGCCGATTCCTCGTCCTTCATAATCTCTGTCAATCCCTAAATCTGTCACATAAAGCCAATATGCATAGTCTGTTAATCCAAACAAAACACCAACAATCAAGCCATACTGATTTCTCGCAACAAGGCTTATTGAAACATTCTTTACAAGCTTAGATATTCTTTCCACAAACCTCTCCTTTGGATATTGTGAACCTAAATCTGTCCTTTTTAAAAAATCAATATATTCCTCTGCGGTTATTTGTTCTTCTTTTATTTCTATTTTTTCACTCATAAGTGTATTCTCCGTAAATTCCGAAACTGAAATTTAAAGGTTCATTCTTCGCTCATATTCATCAATCAACAATGGTTGTATTAATGGATATGTCCACTTGACAGGTAACACATCAAATAACACTACTTTTTCCATCTCACTGTGTAATTCTTCGGTAAATTTTCTGATCTCTGCATAGTAAAGCATTCCATAAGTTTCTTCGCCTGTTACATTTACTCTGTTTTTTCCTGTAACAGAATATACACATACTGGTTTTATTTCAAAATCTACTGCGCCCGTTTCTTCTCTCAATTCTCTTTTCGCTGTTTCTAATATGGTTTCTCCATCTTCTCTGTGACCACCTGGCACTTCATAGGTATTCCTTTCCTTATGCTTGCAAAATACCCATCTTCCATTTGCCTTCGATACAATTACTGCAAATTTCAGAAGGCTATCCTCTGCATTTTCATAAAACTTTACTTTCATACCCACTATACTCCATCTCAGTATTTTAGAATTTTTCCTTATTTTTGTCCGGTTTATACAGAATTGGAAATCAGTTCATGATACTGCTGTTCTGGTAAGATTCTACTGCATCCGCTTTACACGGTATAGAATGTTTTCCATTTTCCGCTGGTGTATCTTCCTACAAAGCAGGTTACGCGCACGATCCAGTCCAGTACCATGGCCATCCAGATTCCGATGGCTCCGTATCCAAGGTAAACAGCCAGAATATATCCGCCGCCGATCCGGAAGATCACCATAGACATGATTGAAATAACCATAGGGAATTTCACATCATTGGCGGCACGCAGGACATTGGTCAGGGTAAAGGATGCTGGCCAGAGTACGATGGCGCAGCCGTCATGGATCAGCACCAGAATTGTCGCAAGCCTCAGAGTTTCCTGGGAAAGCCCGTAGAGCTTCAAAGTCAGAGGCATTGTCGCTATTACGGTTAAACAGCAGAGTCCATTGATCAGGTAGGTCAGCTTCATCATCTTTTTGGCATAATAGTCTGCCTGTCCGAAATCTCCTGCCCCGACGCATCTGCCGATCACCGTTATCATAGCAAGGCTCATCGCCTGCCCCGGAAGAACTCCCAGGCTATCCAGGTTATTTGCAACAGCGTTGGCTGCGATCTGAGTGGTGCCGAACAGAGCGATCATCCCGACTACCAGTACACGCCCAAGCTGAAAGATACTGTTTTCGACTCCGCTTGGAATCCCGATATGCAGGATCTTTTTCACCAGGACACTGTTCCATCCGAAATGTCTGGGCGCTATATGGATTTCCAGATTTTTATTACACAGTCTGTATACCAGGATTACACAGGCAAGCATTCTTGAAATCAGGGACGCGATGGCAGCCCCCGCAACTCCCATGTGCAGTACCAGAATAAAATAAGCGTCGCCGCAGACATTCAGCACATTCATAATAATGGACGCCTGCATAGAAATTTTGGAGTTTCCCATAGACCGGAACAGAGCTGCACAGGAATTGTAAATTGCCAGAAACGGATAGGAAGCCGCTGACAATACCAAATAAATCAGGGCATTTTCCATAACATCCGCTTCAATCCCTCCGTAAAGCAATCCAAGCAGCCCCCTGCGGAACAGGATTGCCAGAGCCATGATTATTATGGAAATCAGTCCTGTTACTATTAAAAGCTGATTCGCGGCTTCGCTGGCCCGCTCTTTATTCTTCTGTCCGAGGAACTGGGAAGCCACCACAGCGCCACCTGTGGATATTGCCGCAAACACGTTGATCAGGAGGTTATTGATCATATCCACCAGCGAAACTCCTGAAGTCGCCGCCTCGCCCACACTGGAAACCATCATCGTATCCACCATTCCTACCGTAACAGCCAGAATCTGTTCAATGATCAGTGGTATAATCAGGCGCTTTAAATCCTGATTGGAAAACAGATAGGAAGCCGGTTCTGCTTCTTTCTTCTTTGTCTGATGTTTTAATCTTATGTCTGATTGCAGCATTTTGATTCATACCCTCTTACTTATCGTATTTTTATTACATAAGCATCCCCTCATGCCTACCACTTGGCGCTCTGCGCACCTGAAGCAGGGAATGCTTATCTGCATTCATATTGCGAACATCATTCTATCACATATGCTTTCCATTTTCCACAGATTGTTTTTAATTAGTATGGAATATTTTTCTATTTATAAAGAGGACTTTTCTGGTCACATCCTGCGCGAGCACAGGAAAATTCCGTGTTATACGTTTCAGAACAAAACGGAGTATTTTCCTGATATGCAAAAAACTGCGGTAAGGTCAAGCCTGCCCGCAGTTTTTTGTTCGCCGCCCGTCAAGGCGGCGAGTCCTCTCACATGATATTCTTTTTCATAATTCAAGACTCGCTCGCGAGTCTTGGTGCGGGATTCGGGTCAGCTACGCTGACATAATTCCAAACTATTTGTTTTCGTTACGCGCCTGAAGAGCCATCTTAGCCTGCAGGTTTCTCTGTGTCTGGTCAATCACAACTGCCAGGATAATAACAAGGCCGCGGATAACCTTCTGCCAGAATTCAGAGACGCCGCACATGGTCATACCATCGTTAATAACACCGATAACAAATGCGCCAACCACAGTACCGAGGATCGTACCGGAACCGCCGCTCATGGAGGTACCTCCAAGTACTGTCGCCGCGATGGCATTCATTTCCCATCCGTCGCCGGACGCCGGATGTGCTGCCGAAAGCTGTGCTGTATTGATCATACCTACCCAGGCAGCGCAGAATCCGGAAATCATATAAACCAGTATTTTGATCTTGTCAGCTTTGATACCTGACAGACGCGCTGATTTTTCATTTCCGCCGACAGCCAGAACATACCAGCCAAAAGGCATCTTCTTGAGAAGAATCGCCGCAATGACTGCAAGGACAGCAAATATATAAACTCCCGTAGGAATTCCTGCTATGTTGCTTCCCAAAAGCTTGAAGCCTGTATTTCCAAGACCTTCGTATCCTTTAATATCAGAGAATGTAGCGCCGTTTGAGCGCAGATTCGCAAACCCACGGCAGATGTACATTGTACCCAGCGTTGCGATAAACGGAGCAACATTCAGTTTTGTAACAATAAGACCGTTTGCCGCGCCAATGATACATCCGACTACAAGCATAAATACAATGATCACAGGAACACTGAAGAAAAGAGTAACTCCTGCAAATTTCAGCGTAACGCCCTCCTGGATCATACCGCCGGCAAGCATACCTACCAGGCCGACCACGGAGCCTACGGAAAGATCGATACCGCCGGTAATGATTACAAAGGTCATGCCAAGAGCAAGAATACCATACAGAGCCACATGCTTCGCTACCATAGTAAGCGTAGAGGCGGACAAAAATACAGTTCCCTTAACGATGGTAAAAAAGATGATCAGAAGTACCAGAACGATAAAAGTACGTCCCTTTAATATTGTCATTAATAATTGGTTATTATTTGATTTTTTATTATTCATTATTTTTGCTCCTTCCCCGCTCTATGCACTTTTGCCGGTGCCAAGTCCGGCATAGGATGTACGCACAAGTGTGTCTTCAGTGATTTCATCTCCGGTCAGTTCACCGGTGAGTTTTCCATTTGACAGTACGTAAATTCTGTCTGCAATCGCCATGATCTCTTTTAACTCAGAAGAAATTACAATAATGGATAGTCCCTGCTCAGAAAGATCATGGATGATTTCAAACACCTCTGTCTTAGCCCCAATATCAATACCGCGGGAAGGCTCGTCCAGAAGCAGTATTGTCGGTTTCGTCAGAAGGCCTTTTCCGATAACGACCTTCTGCTGGTTACCGCCGGAAAGAGACAGGATGGGAAGCTTTTTATCCGCCACTTTGATATGTATATCTTTAATCTGCTTGTCCACCGCCGCATCTTCCGCCTTATCATTCAGGAAAATTCCTTTTACATAATCCTTCAGGGAAGCAATGGAGGTGTTTTTGCCGATATCCAGTGTTTGGATCAGTCCCTGCCGCTGTCTGTCCTCCGGTACCAGGGCAAAGCCATTCCTGATCTGCGTGGGTACATCTTTTATTTTCAGCGTTTTTCCTTTATAGATAACTTCTCCGCTATGCTCCGGATGAAGGCCCATCAGACATTCAAACAATTCGCTTCGGCCCGCCCCCAGAAGTCCGTATATTCCAAGCACTTCGCCTTTTTTCAGATTAATACTTACGTTATCCAAAAGCCAGCCGCCGCCTTTTTTGGGAAGGCAAAGATTTTTTACTTCAAGAATTTTTTCTGCCTTACTCAGATCAATGCCTCTCTCAAAGCGGTGATACTGGGTATTTTTACCGACCATATTTTCTACGATCCAGCTTAATTCAATATCCTTTACATCTGCATCCGCTACATATTTCCCATCCCGCAGGATTGTCACATGATCGCCGATTTCCATAATTTCTTCCAGACGATGGGAAATATATACGATGGAAATGCCATCGTCCATCAGCTCACGCATGATCTTAAACAGAACCTTAACCTCTGCTGCTGACAGAGATGAGGTAGGCTCGTCCATGATCAGTACACGCAGGTCATCCTGGATCAGGTTTCTTGCAATCTCCACCATCTGCTGCTGGCCAACACGAAGATCTCCGACCATGGTTTCCGGCGGAATTTCATGCTCCAGACGTTTCAGGATCTTCTCAGCGCCTTTTACATGCTCCTTATCATCCAGAAACAGGCCCTTTTTCTTTTCATGTCCCATAAAAATATTCTGGTAAACTGTCAGATTGGGAAACAGTGATAATTCCTGATGGATAATACCGATTCCCTTTGCCCTGGCAGCATTGGTATCTTTAAAATATACCTCCTGTCCGTCCATATACATCTTTCCTGCGGACGGCTGTTCAATACCGGCGATCATCTTCATTAACGTAGATTTGCCAGCGCCGTTTTCTCCGATCAATACGTTTACCTTTCCCTTTAAAAGGTCAAAGGAAACGCCGTCCAGGGCTTTTGTTCCGGGATAAATTTTATCTATTTTTTCGCAATGGAGAACAACATTTGGATTTTCAAACATAATGCTCCTCCTTTATTATTCGATCGTCATTTCTACCGGTGTAATGCTGATTGCTTCACCGTTCGCTTCTCCGCCGCCTGCAAATGTAACGGTTTTTCCCACTGCGTTTTCATCGATGCCAAGGGGCTCTGTTACCTGTGCGACAGATTCTTTATTTAATGCCTTTCCGTATGCAGACCATTCCGTCTGATTTGTAAAGCTTTCAAATTCCTTTAAATGCTGCAGGTCACGAATGGCCGTACTGCTGTTTGGCCCGTCCGTACGGACCTGCACTTCGATATCGCCTGTATAACCTTCCACTTCTACCACGATATAATGCTTCGGAGTATCGGTATTATATGCCGTAATCGTTCCCGTACCTTTTACCGCGGTCACTTCTGAAACATTTCCGCTTCCCAGAGCATCTGCAATTTCCTGGGCTTCCCCGGTAATATCACTGACAATGGCCTCCCAGTCGCTGTTTGATTCCGCTGCGGAATCAAACGTCTTTTTACCGGAATACTGGTCTTCCTCACCGATAGGAACTACCTTTACGATACCGCACCCGGTAAATGAAACTGTCAAAAAAGCTGCTAAAGCAATTAAGGATGTTTTATTCTTCATATTTCTTCTCCTTACCGTTTTAAATCAAAGGGCAGTGCACTGCACTACCCTTTGAAATATGATGTTATTCTTCAACTGTCAATTTACAGTGATACATTCACCTGAATATCCGATTATTCTGTATAAACAAATGAGGAAAGGTTATCTACGTTGTCTGCTGTAATGGCAATACACGGAATAAGCTGCTTTTCTGATTCCGGAGCTGTTCCGTTCAGATAAGCGTCAGCCTGTTCTACCGCCGTCTGAGTGATCAGCGCGATCTGCTGAAGAGCCGTACCAACCATTTTGCCGTCTTTAATATAAGCTGCCGCTTCGTCAGAACCATCTACGCCGATAATCTTAATATCGTCACGTCCGGCATCGATACAAGCCTGAACTGCGCCGCACGCCATGGTATCGTTGCCGCAGATGATACCTGTAATTTCCGGATTGGACTGAAGGATTGCTTCTGTCTTTTCGTAAGCTTCCGTCTGATCCCAGTTTGCAGACTGCTGGGCTACCATTTCCATGGTGTCATACTCGTCGATCACTGAATGGAAGTTATCAGAACGTACCTGACAGTTTGTATCGGACTCAAGACCAAGAAGCTCCGCATATTTTCCTTCGTAGTTCATGGCTTCCACCCATTCTTCAGCAATTGCCGCTGCGCCCTGAGCGTTGTCGGCTACCAGCTGAGCCGCTGCAAGTCCGGACTCATTGATCTCACGGTCAACAAGGAAGGTGGGAATCCCTGCGTCATAAGCTTTCTGAACGGCCTCAATTGTAGCGTCAGCCCCTGCATTGTCACAGATGATCGCTGCTGCGCCGTCATTAATTGCCGCTTCAAACATTTCCAGCTGTTTGGAAGCGTCGTCGCCATGGGACTGGCATTTTACTTCATATCCAAGCTCTTCACCCTTTTCTGTAGCAACATCCTGTACGGTCTTGAAGTATGGATTAGACGGATCCGGAGTGATACAATAAATAATCTTATTTCCGCCTCCCGGAAGTAATTCCGCTTCTTCAGCAAATACAGGAGCGGCAAAAGCGCTTCCTACCATAGCTGCTGTCATTGCCAGTGCCACCAATTTTTTTACCTTCATTTTTTCTTCCTCCTTATATTGAAGTTCTTTTTTGCAATTCTCCGAACTGCTTTTGTGATTCTTATTATAAAACTTTTATATAAACATTTCAATATTGTTTCTAGCCAAGAATTTATTTTTGTTTAATTATGTGTAAATTGTAGCCTCATTTTTATGCAATATGCACAGTTTTTTCTTCGATTTCAGGAGGATCACAATGTATTTCTTCGATTCTTGTTGTAAACGTTTATATAAACGTTTTTTTATTGTGTTAATATCATGCTGAAAAGATCAAAAGCTCATACCCGCATGGGTAAATATGACTTTAAGTTCCGTCCGGACACAATCAACAGGAAAGTTCCGTGTTGGATACCTCAAAAATAAAATGGAATACTTTCCCGATATACACTGATATACACTAAAAAAGCCCGGTTATTTTCCAATAACCAGGCAGACCTCATATCATAAAATTCACTTTTTGTTACGGATAATCGATATATATTCCTTAATGCAAAGCAGACATCCGCATTCTGTTTTACCGCATACTTATCTGCGTTCAAAAATTTCACATCCTGCGGAAGCGTTCATACCGCTCCTGTGCAAAGAGTTCCTTTGGTTTTCCTGTCTGTTCCGTCAGAAATTCCTTGATCCTCTGCTTCATATCCTGCGCGATCTGTTCCAGATTATCCTCACAGGCAGGATATTCCTCCAAAATAACCCTGTCGATGATCCCCATCTCCAGAAGCTCCGCCGCCGTTACCTTCATAACCCCGGCCGCCTCCGGCGCCCGCCTGCTGTCTTTCCAGAGAATAGACGCAAAGCCTTCCGGAGAAAGGATTGTATAGGTGGAATTTTCCATCATCCAGACCTGGTTTCCTACCCCAAGGGCTAACGCGCCTCCGCTTCCTCCTTCGCCGGTCACAATAGAAAGAACAGGAATTTCCAGATCAGACATCTGCGCCAGATTTTCTGCAATGGCGCTTCCCTGGCCCCTCTCTTCTGCTTCTATTCCGCAGAAGGCTCCGGGAGTGTCAATAAAGGTGATGACCGGACGGCCGAATTTTTCCGCCTGCTTCATCAGACGCAGGGCCTTCCGGTATCCCTCCGGGGACGGCATCCCGAAATTGCGGCTGATATTTTCTTTGGTGCTTTTCCCCTTCTGAACTCCAATGACAGTTACAGGCTGGCCCTCCAGATAAGCAATGCCGCCTACAATGGAACCGTCGTCTCCAAATGTCCTGTCCCCATGAAGCTCCATGAACTCTTCAAATATGGCATAAATATATTCCAGACTGGTGGGGCGTTCGCTGTTTCTGGCGGCCAGCACCCGTTCCCATGCCGTTACCCGGCCGTTTTTCCGTTTATTCTTCCGTCCCTTTTTCTTCCTGTCAAAGGGTTCGATCTCTCTTACGGGAACCTCCTGCGGAAAATAGCTGTAGCCGCGGTTTTTTCTGTGCATTTTCAAAATACGGCCAAGAGTCGTACGCATCTGGCCTCTGGGAACGATCCCGTCGATGATACCGTGTTCCAGAAGGAACTCCGGTTTCTGGAAGCCATCGGGAAGCTGCTGCCCGATGGTCTGCTGGATCACACGGGGTCCGGCAAACCCAATGAGCGCTCCTGCCTCCGCCAGGATAATATCTCCAAGCATGGCAAAGCTTGCCGTCACCCCTCCTGTTGTCGGGTCTGTCAGTACCGGCACATAAAGAAGCCCTGCCCTGGAATGCTTCCTGACAGCGGCGGCAGTCTTTGCCATCTGCATCAGGGAAACCATTCCCTCCTGCATTCTTGCGCCTCCGGAACAGCAGAACAGGATCACCGGAAGTTTTTCACTTAGCGCCTTCTCAAAGGCTCTTGTAATCTTTTCTCCCACGGCATATCCCATACTCCCCATCAGGAACCTGGAATCCATTGCTCCGATCACAGTTTCTGTCCCTTCTATCGTTGCTTTTCCAATCAGCACCGCATCCTCCAGATGTGTACGCATCCGGAGTTCCTCGAGTTTTTCCGGATATCCGGGGTAATCCAGCGGATTGCCTCCCTTTATCTCCCGAAACCATTCCTCAAAGGAACCGCTGTCCACAACAGAGCGTATCCTTGTCCTTGCATTAATGCGGAAGTAACCGCCGCACTTGGGACAAACGTAGGAATTGGCGGCAACATCCTCTTTATAAACCATTTCCCCGCATCCGGGACACTTGATCCAAAGTCCCCTGGGAACACTTGGAATTTCCTTCGGCTCTTCCTTCACCGCCGTCTTTTTAAAAAATTTCTTAAAATCAGCCACGCTTACCGCTCCTTTCCGGATTCAAGACTCGCTCGTCTGGTTTTTTCAATGCTAATCTAAATGAATTTTACTGTAGTGCCCTGCATAGCCGCACCTATCCCATTGTATCGCTTTCGCAAAGCATTATGAGATATCATAGTGCTCCTGAATAAAATCCGTAGTGATATTTCCCTCCTGAAAATCAGGCTGGTTGAGAATATCGTACAAAAAGTCAAGATTTGTCCTGACGCCTTCGATCACAACCTCCCCAAGCGTGCTGATCATCTTCTGAATCGCGCTTTTCCGGTCCCTGTCATGGACGATCACCTTTACGATCATAGAATCGTAGTTGGGAGGGATCGTATATCCTGCATAGACCGCCGTATCCATCCGTACGCCGTTGCCTCCCGGCAGATGCAGCGAGGTAATGACGCCCGGACAGGGCCGGAAATGGTTATCCGGATCCTCCGCATTGATACGGCACTCAATGGCATGCCCCCAAAAGGAAACGTCCTTCTGACGCATGCTTAAGGGCTCCCCTGCGGCGACCCGTATCTGCTCCTTGACCAGATCCACGCCGGAAACAAATTCCGATACGGGATGCTCCACCTGAATCCGGGTATTCATCTCCATAAAATAAAAATCTCCCGACTTATCTAAAAGAAATTCAATGGTTCCCGCATTTTCATAGCCGACCGCCCTGACAGCCTTTATGGCAGCCTCCGCCATTTTTTTACGCAGTCTGGGGGAAAGAGCAGTACACGGAGATTCCTCGATCATTTTCTGGTGGCGTCTCTGGACAGAGCAGTCACGCTCCCCAAGGCAGAGTATGTTTCCCTGCTTATCCGCTATGATCTGTACTTCTACGTGGCGGGGACATTCCACAAATTTCTCAAGATACATGGTGTTATCCCCAAAGGCATGGACAGATTCCTGCTGGGCGGTGGAAAACTCACCCGCCAGTTCCTTTGGGTCATGGGCCACGCGCATTCCTTTCCCTCCGCCTCCGGAGGACGCCTTAATCATCACAGGATAGCCGATTTTTGCGGCCGCCCGTTCTGCTTCCTCCGCCGTATAAACAGGCTCTTTGGTGCCGGGGACTACAGGTACTTCCGCCTTTCTCATGGTGTTCTTTGCTTCTGATTTGTTCCCCATACGGGCGATCATCTCCGCCCCCGGGCCGATAAACGCCACATGGCATTTTTCACACATTTCCACAAAATGACTGTTCTCTGACAGAAATCCAAACCCGGGATGAATGGCCTCAGCCCCTGCGGCGACAGTGGCGCTTAAGATACGTTCCATATTCAGGTAGCTGTCCCTGGAATCCGCCTTTCCGATGCACACAGCTTCATCTGCAAGCTGCGTATGCAGCGCTTCCTTATCAGCTTCAGAATAAACGGCGACCGTCCGGATTCCCATTTCCCGGCAGGCCCGGATAATGCGCACGGCGATCTCGCCCCTGTTTGCGATCAATATTTTCCGAAACATGGTTTCCTACTCTCCTACTGCAAAGGTCAGCTCCGCCAGAGCAGCCACCTTTCCGTCCTGGTTGACCGCCTTTGCCTTCCCCACTCCCATGGGGCCTTTTTCCTTAATGATCTCCACTTCCAGCGTCAGCACGTCTCCCGGAACGACCTTCGTCTTAAATTTAGCGGAATTGATCGCCCCGAAAAAGGCGATCTTCCCTTTGTTTTCCGGCTTGCTCAGGATAGCTACCGCCCCGGTCTGGGCAAGGGCCTCTATAATCAGCACCCCGGGCATGACCGGCTCGCCCGGAAAATGTCCTGCAAAATACGGTTCATTGTAAGAAACACATTTTTTCGCCACGGCCCTGACCCCCGGCTCCAGTTCTTCGACAGTATCGATCAAAAGAAACGGCTGTCTGTGAGGAATGATCTCCATAATCTCTTTTGTATTCAGCTTCATAAAAAAACCTCCTGTCCGATAACAACTATTTGATAACAATCATCTGATA
>JAUNGB010000119.1 GCA_030524715.1 Eubacteriales bacterium
CCTCTATGATTCACAGTGTTTTATTTCACTGTCTCTCATAGAGGGAGCATATCATACAGGTGTTCTATGACCTTGTATCGTTACTTAATATTTCCGTTGATGAATTTTTCCTGCCTGCGTCTGATCTGGATAAAAGCACCAGAAGACGACAGTTGGAAAAACAACTTGACAACCTTTCCGATAAGGATTTAGTTATCATGGAAAGTGTTGCTGACGGAATCATCAGGTCGAAGGAAGCGGAGGACGAATAATCCTCCGCTTCCTTAAACTTCATATTCTGGCTGAATCGTTAAATTTCCGTCCTTTATCTGGATAATTTCGTCTGCTTCTTCCGCCAAGTGTTTACTGTGTGTTACAACGATTACACATTTTCCAAGCTCATGTGCTGTCAGTTTTAATAATTCGATAATTTCATTTGCAGTCGTTTCATCAAGATTCCCTGTCGGTTCATCTGCCAACAATACTTTTGCGTCGCTGGCTAAAGCTCTGGCAATAGCTACTCGCTGTTGTTGTCCGCCAGATAACTGTAAAACATTTCTTTTCCAATCTTCGTAGGGAATATTTACTTCCTTTAACAGAATTTCAGGATTTTTGTTCCCGCCAAGTTTCACATTTTCCTCTGTAGTTAGATAATCAATCAAGTTATAATTTTGAAAAACCAAAGATACGTTATGTTTCCTATGATAATTCAACCCTTTTATCTGTATGTCTTCACCGTTATAAAAAACATTTCCTTTTACCGGCGTGTCAAGTCCGGCAAGCAACGATAAAAATGTTGTTTTTCCTGCACCGCTCGGACCGACAATCGTATAAAATCTGCCTTCTTCAAATCCTATAGAAACATCTTTTAAAATCTGCTTCTTTTTCTGTGATTTATAAGAATAATCTACATTTCTTACATCTAATATCATTTTCTGAACCTCCTTAACTCATTTCACTAAAAATATCCTTTGGATTCCTACGCATTACCATAATACCGGAAATTCCAATAGAAAAGACAATCAGTACAACGATACAGCCTACGTCAAATAACATAGTCTGAGGAGAAATGCTGACAATTACCTCTGTGACTGTTTGTTCTGATTCTTCAAATGGTTTTGCGACTTTTCCCTCGTCTAACAAATCTTGCTCCTTTTCTTGTTGTACCTGCTGTTCTACCAAATAATTTGCAGTTATCTTTGAAACACCGGGCGCTACGGTAAAAGACAGCATAATTGCCATAGAAGCGATTAACAATGCTTCTAAAAGAATTTGTCCCAAAATTTTCATCTTTGCTGTTCCAAGTGCTAATAAAATACCGATTTCCTGAACCCTGTTTTTCATCCAAAAAACAAATACCAAACTTAAAATAACAGAACTAGCACCAATTACTATAATAATAAGAATTTGACTGATGTTCTCTAAATCATTGAAATTAGAAGACATTGTTTCAAGATTTCCATTATTGTCAATCAGGTCATAGCGTTCCCAATCAATATTCACTTTTTTTATTGCGCCTTTTACAGAGTCATATTGATCTACATTCTGGACTTTAAAATATGCTTTCTCATATAATGGATTCCCTGTGTTCCCATCTATTTTTTCAGGGAAATTCAAATCCGTAAATATCACATTTTCAGAGCGGTAAGTATCACCTGACATATAAGGAGTCATTTTTTGTTTTACTTCATAAATACCAACAACTACTGCTTCATAGGCAGTCGAGTTTTCTTTATCATGGTAATCGTTGAATTTTAACTTATCCCCTAAAACCAAATGATTTTTTTCTGCTAATTCCCTTGAAATTACACATACATTAGAATCATCTTCATTTATCAAGCGACCTTCTTTTATTGTTACATTTCCTGATAAGACATTAGAATCCATTTCCATCTTTTTATTTCCAATCAGACAAACTCCTAAAATATCTGAACTCTGGTCTACATCATTATCTTCTATTCTGGAAAAATTTACTGGATTTACCGCAGTAACCGCAGTTGTGATATTATAATCGGAAATTCCTGAAACGGACGCAATTTTTTCTATATCCTCCATTCGCAATGTTTCAAATGAATTATCTGTAGATATTCTCCAAGACGTACCCCCGGCGAGTTCTAGTTTTTCAACAAGAACTCCATCCAAGCTACCCTCCGCATTTTCTCCTAGTTTGTTTAATACTTCGTCAATTCTTGTATGACGGTTTGCTTCATTTTCTGCAAGCAGAAAACCAGCGCCAACAGCCTGTCTTGTTTTGTCTTGTGTCGCTACACTGGCATTTTTACTTGTCATGCCAGATAATAGAAACAGGCTGATAATAAATACTACTAGGAAAAGTAAAATACTCTTTACGGGTTTTCTTATCACAGAACGCACAGCTAACTGAAAACTGTTCATTTCTTATCCCTCCATTCTCGATAAAGTGTCTCTGGGATTCGCTTTTAATATTGGAAGCAGTGAAACTATCACCGCTGTCAATACAATGAAGCACCCCCAAATTATTAAACTGCCTATATCTTTTCCTTGCAGAAAAACATTCAAAGAAACATTTGTTGTTTCAGAATGAGTAAGAGCTTTCTGTAAAAATCCAGCCATAAGACTGCCCAAACCACAGGCACCAATTATAGATACTATAAATACCAGAAATGACTCTAAGAATACTTGTAAAAAAATACTGCTCTTTGATTTGCCAATGCTGATAAAAATAGCGGCTTCTTTTTGCCTTGTACGCATCCACATACAGAGCAAAAGTGATACAATCACGATTCCAGTTATAAGTGTCAACACAAGCATAAGATTTGCTACTCTGGTAATCTGTTCTAATGGCAGTGCCATTTGCCTGTATAAAGTATCAGAAGAAGTAAAACTTACCTTTTCAGAAAAAATAGAACGAAGTTGTTCTTCCAGCATAGAAAGCTGTTCAGGATTTTTACAGTATGCCGAAACTTTATAATATCCTGTATTACCTAAGAACTGCGAATACGATTCGTTATCTACGAATATCTGATTTTCAATTCTGTCTACAGAATCCATTTTTTCTGTCTGCTTTCGTTCACTGCCGGATAAAAACAGTCCGACAATTTTTAAGGAAATCATCTTTCCCTCTGCGTTTTCTATTTTTATTTCGTCACCTAATTCCAACCCATTGGAATCCGCCAACAAAGAATTGATAACAGCCCCTCTTTTAACTTTTGTAATATAATCGCCAGCAACAAGGCGGTATTGCCCCTCATAAAATGCACTATCATTTTGCAAATCATCATAAGAGAGCAGCGTTAATTTTTGGTTGTTTTCCTCCATAGAATCATTGGTTGTGACAGGATAAAAATTATTTGGAAACGCTTGAGCTTTATCCTGACAGTTGACTGCCGATACTTCTTCTAAACTCAATATCTTATCTACTTCCTGCTGTGTTATCTTATTTTCTTCTTTTATAATTTCCAAAACAATTTTTGCTTTGGTTTTTTCCTGTATTGCGGCTTTAGAATCTTCCGTCGCCCTGAGAATCATATTGGTACTCAATATCATACTGCTAACCAGTAATAGTACAAAAAACAATAAGATGGCTTTTGCTTTTTTCATTTTCAGGTAACGAAACGCCAGTTGATAAAATGTCACAAACGCACCCCCTATTCATAACGCACAATGATTATCTTTGTAGCTGTCAAATTTTGCGTATCTTCAAAATCGCCATAAATTAGCAGAGAAGTTTGTTTCTTTATATCAGAAACAGAAGCGTCACTGATACTTGCTTTTCCAGTTGTTATATTTATGTTTGCCTTCTGGAAAATGCAATCTGTTTTATAAGATATATTTACGTTCGTTTCATCATTCTCGTTTCCAGGAGCAGCGACAACCGCTGTATTTTCATCTTCATTTGTAACAGGACTGACTGTGCAACCACTATCAGAAAATTCAACAACACTTCCTTGTAGAGCCGATGAACGAATCAAGTTGTCCCCATCTGTATTGTCTGGTACGTTTAATGTGCCATTATCCTTTGAATTATTTACGGTACTATCATTTGTGGTATTGTTATCTGTATTTTTTGAACCTCCATCTTCTGATACTCCACACCCGGACAATGCCAGAACACACATTCCTATCAATATACCTTTCATAAACTTTGTGTATTTCATTATCATTCCACCTTTCTTTTTTGATTGTGCCACCATTTTAAATAAAAACCTTTCCAAAAATCCTGTAAGGCGAAAGAAATTCTTTCTGAATTTTTACAAGATTTTTAGATAATTCTCTGTTATACTGTTTTTTATTATAGGTAGAAAAGGATTTGGTAAATATGAAAATACTTCTATTAGAAGATGATTTAGAACTTTGCAATATCATACAACTGGAATTAGTGAAAAATGGATATATCGTTGATTCCTGTAATGACGGAGAAACTGCTATGTTATATGCTTTAAATACGGACTACTCCTACGATCTAGCCATTATAGACCGTATGCTGCCTGTGATTGACGGTTTAACCATTATAAAGGCTATGAGAGCAAAGGGAATCTCTATCCCCGTTATCATCATCACCGGAATGTCTGCGCTTGATGACAGAATAGAGGGATTAGACGGTGGCGCTGATGATTATTTAGTAAAACCGTTCTATGTGCAGGAACTGTTAGCAAGAGTACGGGCTCTAACACGCAGACCGGCAGAAATAAAATCCAACGAAAAATTGACTTTTTCAGATTTAAAGTTTGATAAAATGAACCGGGAATTACTTTGTAAAGACAAACAGGTTCTTTTAACTGCAAAAGAATCCGAATTATTATATGTTCTCATGCAAAATCCGGCGACGCTTTTTTCAAGGGAACAACTCATATTAAAGATTTGGGGCACAAGCTCCGACGTTGAACCGGGAAACGTGGATAATTATATTTCTTTCTTACGCAGACGTTTTAAAGAACTTCAAAGCTCCTGCAAAATAAAAACCATTTATGGCGCGGGATATAAACTGGAGGGATAACATGCTGAAAAACTTATACAAAAAGCTGCATATCATGTTTACAATATCCGTTATGCTGATAATTACAGTAATTATCGGGATTCTTTCTACAAACTATATTAGACTGGAATCCATAAATGACAGCACACTTTTTCAGAGAATGGTTACTCTTATGATTTATCAATTAGAGGATAACAGCCAGAACATAGAAAATGTAATACGTTCTTATGAGGATAAATATTCTATTTTCTGCTTTGCCGTAGATAACAAGGGAAAGATAGTGTATCAGAGCAATCTTCATTTCCCTACGGACACGAAAACTCTTTTAGAAAATTTTAACAACCAAATGACTATGCAGCAAACACAGTATATAGATAATTCGTCTATGTCGGAACAAGACGGTATTATAGAAATTAGCGGTACGTCTAATGACAAATATTGGGGGATTTCCGCAAAAGTAATTTCTAAAGATGATAGGACGTATCATTTAACACTGATTTATAAGCAAAAATCCGCTTTTCAAATTTTGCAGAAACAATTTCCTTTCTATTTTACTCTATGGTTTGTCGCTTTATTGTCCGTAATCTTTGTAAGCCGACTGCTATTGAAGAAAGCATTTAAACCAACAGAACAGGTTTTAAAAAGCCAGAAAGAATTTATTGCTTCTGCTTCACATGAACTGAAATCACCACTTGCAGTCATTCTTGCCAATGTTGAGCAGTTAGAGCAACAGACAGATAATCAAGGGCTTCAAAAAGCAATAAAAACAATAGATTCCGAATGTATGCGAATGTCAAGGCTGGTAAAAGATATGCTGCTGTTAGCGTCCTCTGACGCTAACAAATGGTCGTTATGTAAAAGTGATGTTAATGTTGATACGTTACTAATCACTTTATATGAATCTTATGAGCCGATTTGTATTAGCAAAAAAATATCTTTACATTTAGATATTCCAGAAAACAGTTATCCTGTACTTTATACAGACCAAGAAAGGCTTATGCAAATACTGATTATTTATATGGATAATGCAATCCACCATTCTGTAGATAACAGGTATATTGAAATCCAGACGGAAGTAACATCAAAAAATATAACGTTTCTTGTGGCAGACCACGGACAAGGAATTGCAGAAAAAGATAAACCATATATTTTTGACCGTTTCTATTGTGCTGATAAATCAAGAACTGATAAATCAAATTTTGGTTTAGGATTAAGTATCGCTAATGAACTGGCAAAAATGCTGAATGGCAGAGCTGGCTTTAAAGACACCAAAGGTGGCGGCGCTACATTCTTTATAACAATTCCTCTCAAATAATTATGAAGGCTTGCAGAACACACTATGTATGGAATGCAAGCCTTTCACCATTCTATTTTACAATCTTCCAGTTATTATCTTTTTGCAGCGTCAAATCAAACTGTGAAATCTGTGTTGCTTTGGTTCTCTGGTCGAGGTATTTTACCGATACCGACACTTTCACCTGTTCACCATCTTTGATAAAGATTGGATTTACCAGCTCCGAAAACACATAGTCACAGTTTACAGGTTCAAGCACATTCCCAGATACATAGTAAGCAAGCTCCTTTTCTGTTGCGGTAGGGTACAGCTTGAAAAATGTTTCCAAGAACTCTGTCACTTCTTCTGTAGTGGCAGCGTCCACCGTTCCGTCAGATTCCTTTGCTTTTGGTTCATAGGCTGATTTTGTCGGCGTGCTGCTGATAGTCGGATTCTGTGTGATAACCATATTTCCGTTATCGTCTACATGAACTACCACCATATAAGCGGAAGTGTAACCGATTGACGTTTCACCCTCCGTTACCGTCTGATTTACCGAGTAGACAACGGTAAAGTCGTCCGTTCCAGCCTGTTCAATATCCCATATCTTAACATCTGTGACCGTAGAGCTTGTGGGTATATCCTGCCTTACCGTATCGACATTCAAATCCTGTAAACTCTTTGTCAGATAGTTGTTGATGGCTGCGGTTCGTGCGTCAATGGATTCCTGCGTGTTGCTCCAAGAATAGTAGGACTTCGCAAAGGCTTTTACAAAGTTCTCTATCTTGTTGGTATCAACGATACGTTGTTCAATGACTTCTTTCTCATGTACCGTGTGCATATCAATGGCGGTGAAATTCTTATACACCCCAAAGCTGACGCTTGCAATCAGCACCAGCCATAAGGCAATCACGGTTTTCCTGTGCGTGCCGACTTTCATCACAGGCACTTTTTTCTCTTTTTTAGGTTTTGATTCTTTGTTCTTTTTCTTGAAAATCATAGTACCATTCCTTTCTTATTTGGTTTTTACCCGTCCAGCACCAATCAAATGCTTTTGCCAGTACGAGCTTGTTAAATCTGCATATCCGATAGGGTCGCCAGCGTGATACATTCTGTCGTTTCCTGCATAGATACCGACGTGTGTGACATATGTTCCGGCATTATAGGTCGAATGGAAGAATACCAAGTCACCAGCTTTCGCCTGTGACAGCGGTATGTGCTGTGTAGCGTCATACTGTGCCTGTGCGGTACGAGGTAGGCTGATACCAGCTTTTCCATAGCACCAAGAGGTAAGACCAGAACAGTCAAAGCTGGTGTTTGGATTGCTGCCGCCATAGACATACTTCCAGCCTTGATATTTCAATGCTTCATTGAAGATTGCCTGCACCGTAGCGTCACTAAAGTTTGGAACAGCTAAATACTGGTTCATAAGCCGCACATAGAACATATTCCCGTACTTGTAACGCCAGCCACCATTTTCCTTAATGGAAATCTCATTTTTATAGGTGACTTTGACACCGCCCGATTTATCCTTTGCGAAACTGACAGCCAGTTCAAAGGCATACTTTTTTCCGTGATTCGCCACATAATCAATAAAGCCGCCGCCATAGTTATAGGCTTGCACCACCGTGTTGATGTCACAGCCTTTTGATTCTGCGGATTTTAGCAGTTCCGAGAAATATTTACAACCCTGTTTAATGGATTCCTCCGTTGATAGGGAATTAAGCGGCAGACCAAGAGATTCACTTGCCTGCATAACATCTGTCGTGCCAGTGCCGCCCGATTCCACCTGCATAATCGCAAGCAGATAATTCACATAGTCAGAAACCCCGTATTCCTTTGCATATTTTTCTACCGTTGGCTGATGTTTCAGCACTTCCTCTGACAGATTCAGTCCAGAAAAATCAAAGTGAGAAGTGCTGTTTTCTTCATCATCTGCGGTCAAGATAAACAGGAACAGGAGCAGACAGATAATCACCGTGAAAATCCCACCAAATACAGCGAAGTGTTTCAGCTTCATTTCTTGCCGCCTTTCCTGCTGGACGTTTTATTCACAGTTGATTGTTTTGTGGTCTTTTTATTGACTGTCTTTGTCTGCTTTTGATGTTTGACTGTCTGACGGGGCGTATCTGTCACAGTTCCCAAATGTTTTGGTGTAGCTGCTGGAGAAGAAGATTCTCTGGCAACCTGCGTCCTTACTTCCTGTTGCTTTGTGACAGGCTCTTTTGCTCTGGCAGATTGTGATTGCTCCCTCTTAACAGTAGTAGGGCGTTCTTTGATATTCTGTTCTTCTTTAGAACCTGCCGCCTGTGGAGCTGCTTTCGCAGATACAGGCGTTGTCACTGGTCGCTCATGCAATGGGGCAGTTCCTTTCGCTGTACCAGCTTTTGTCGCTGATCCATTGTCCTGTCGCTCCTTATCCCGTGTTTCCTGTTTCTTCTGTGTCTTATCCACTATCGGACGTTGCTTATCCTGTTTTTCTGATTGCGGTTGTTTCGATACCGCCTTTTTATCCACGATACCACGCTTAGAAGCGGACTTCGTTTCCTGCGACTGGCTTACAGAGCTGCTATGTACTGTTGATTGCGAAGAATCGCTGTTCTGCTTATCGGGTAATGCAAGCGGCTTCTGATTCGTTGGCAGAGCAGGCGGCTTTCCGTTACCTCCACTATTGGAAGATGGCGTATTGTTTGGTCTGGTATGACCGCTGCCTGCTGATTTTTTATTATCTGCTTTTTTCGTAGAAGCAGAAGCAGCCGCCGCACCAGCGACACCGCCAGCAGCACCAGCCGCAACCGTTCTTCCGATTTTACGCTCCAAGCGTCTTGCCCTGCGGTTAAGGAACATATAAGGTCGTCGCATGATTCGTCTGCTGACCTGCTGTGTATCAGAAGATTGCAGACTGAACATTGCCATCAAATCACCCAGTTTAAAGTAGATTCCTGCAAAGGTGACTATCTGTAAAAAGGCAATCATAAAGAACGGATAGCCAGAAGAAATAGAGTAAAACATGGTCGAGATACTAAATGCTGTCGTAATAATCAGTGTGATTCCTGCCCTCATCATAATGGTATTGAACAGCTTCGTAAGTGCCTTTTTTGCCATATCCTCATAGGTCGGAATCATAGACAGGATAAAACTGATTGGCAGGAACATAGCGTAAATGATAAATAGCACCTGTGAGAAAATCATCATGCCCGTAAGCAGAAATACAAAAACCGAGATACCGATATTAAAGATGAACAGAAACACCACCATACCTAAACGTGTCATGGTCTTTGTGACGCTTAGGTTATCGTTGTCCTTATCCTCGATTTCCTCAATCACAACGTCCTCCCTGTCGTCCGTGTCTGGACTTGCCGATAACAGGCTTTCCACACGGTCAGAACCGAGCGTTTCTATATCAGATTCCCCATACTGTAAGAGTAGCCACGGTTGTTTCACCTGTATGGAAAACAGGCTGTCACGAATCAAGTCCACACTGTCTTTTCCCTTGCTGCTGGAATCGGGCAGCACAATTTTTGTGCCAAGCGATAACGCCGAGCTGCTTATATCAGCGGAAAAGTCATTGATTTTGCTGATATAATTTGGGGCGTATGCAATAAAAGAAGCTGACAGGATAAACACCACAAGGAAGTTAATCACCGCATGAACTGCTTTTGTGGTTTCCCTCTTGATAAGTCCTGTGTATGCCACATAGATACCCATTACCAGAATAAGGATAAGTAAAAATCCCACATAGAATCCCTCACTGGAAAAGCCGCTGGAAGTGACACCTGCAAGCGTCTGAATGTTCTTTCCGATAGAGTTTGCGGTATCAGAGATAAAGTCCAGCTTGTAGGCTTCCTGCACCACATATCCCGTCGCATTGGAGATATAAAGGCTTACCGTCCAGACAAAGTTCGTGATAGCATATAGTCCGTACTGAATACTTTTTCCGATACCGTCAAGCCAGTTCCACGGCAGCCAATCCCAACTTGAATCCACATAGAAATCTAGCTGGTAGTTTTCCAAAGGATATTTTGAATAGGCGTTAGCGTCACTGACTGTATTATCTACCAGACCAGCCGCATGGGCTACCGTACCCGTGATAGATAAAAACACCAGCACACCGAGAATCACCGAAAGTGTGATAAGCAGATAACGGACTATTTTTCTCTTGTCCATAGGCTTCACCTCATTTCTTCCGTCTGCACTGGCGGTCTGGTATCAAAGGCATGGAACAGGTCAGCGAATACAGGGTGTATCTGGATAACGCCCACACGCCCGTATAAATCTTGAAACAGGCATTGCCCGTTTTCCAAATCCCTTAATCGCTTCTGGTTGCCCTCGTCCTCCTTATCCACACCGAAAAATTCAAGGGTATTCTTGATTTCTTTTATGTCCGTACTACGAAAGGCAAACTTCAAACCGATATTGTTCTTCATCTTTTCGTCATCCACATCACCAGAGTTTTGTGTAACAAAGTAGACAGCGGCGTTCATGGAACGACCAGCACGAATCAGCTTGTTAGAGAGAGCCTTTCCCTGTGCCACCTGCAAGAACGTCCACGCTTCGTCCAAATCCACCATCTTGAAAATGCTCCTGTCCGAATGGATAAAGTCTAAGGCAAAGGTACTGATAACGATAAGCATTGCCACGGAAAGCAGCTCCATTGTGGTATATTCTTCAAATTTTGTGTCTTTGTCTGGCAATACCAGGTCTGCCACCTGTATGATGTTAAGCTGTCGGTCTAAACTGATGGATTGTACCACATCACCGTCCGAGAATAACAGGTGTGCAAAATCATAGTCCGTCATGCTCTCGATATGGTCTGCGATATTCTCTGCCACGAGTGAACCATCTTTGCGGAGTTCATCAATAACACGGAGCAGTCCACGCTGCTTGCTCTGGGTAACAGAACGGATTGCACGACGTAAAACAGGGAACTTCTCACCATCACGGGAAGAAATACCTGTAAGGAATGTTAAAATATCAATCGCAAGGCTTTCAGCGTCCTTTGTACGCTTCATAATCACATACGGGTCAAGAAGTCCTTTGTTCTTATCCTCACTGGTAAGGTTGACTATCTTGATTTCCTGTGCAATATCGGGTAGTGTTTCCTGCCAGTTGCCACGCTCTGATTTTGGGTCTACAATGACCGCTTTTCCTCCAAACAGCACCGCATAATAGATAATCAGATTGTTGCAGAATGACTTCCCACCACCGAGAGAGCCGAGGAACGCTGCCGCAAGAGCATTAGTGACCGAACCTTTAACGCCCTGTGCCGCAAGACTAGGCTTCAAGTACACATTTTTTCCTGTATCAAGGTTATAGCCGATATAGATACCGTCCGTTTCCCCAAGCTGCTGTGTCGCACCGAATCCAAGTCCAGCCAGAAAGTCAGAAGTGACATACTGGATATAATCATTGATGTAACGCTTGCTTGCTGGAATAAATTCACCATGTAATCCCAACATATCCCCGAATGGGCGTACCAGCTTCACATTCAAATCGTCGTAGAAGTCCTTGACTTCATCACAACGGCGTTTCAGTTCTTCCAGAGTGTCAGCCGCCACACGGATAACATAGGACAGCTTATACATGGATTCTTTGGACTGGTCTAAATTCGTTTCCAGCTCATTGACTGAATCCAGAGCTTCAATGACGTTATTTCCTGTTTCGTTGTTGGATTCCCAAGCATGGTTATCCAAGTCTTTCAATTCCTTTTTCTTGTTACGGACTGTGGTTAAGGCTTTCTTATTTGTCACAATCTCTACATTCATAGAAGTGGAAACAGGGAACGTAAATTGCTGCTGTTGGTAGTAGAAGATTTCCGAAGATGGAAAGTCCAGTTCACCCACGATATTGTTAATCGTGAAGTAGGCAACATACGTTGTCTGATCTTCACGCTCCAGCTTTAGGTATCGCTGGTTTTCCTCTATCATGCAGCGTGTAGGTCGGATAAGTTCATATCGCTTCACCAGAGTTTCACGCTTTAACTTCTTTACTGGTAAATCATAACTGTAATCACTGTAAGCAACTCCCGTATTCCCGTAGATATGCTCCAAGAGATAACCGAAATCATTCTTATCCAGTCTGCGGAACTGAAAGCGGCGTGAGATTTTACTTTCCAGCAATTTCTCCATCTTCATAAAACGATTGATTTCATCATTGCTCATGGAAACAAAGTCACCCATGAGCTTGTGATTGACTTCATAGATAAAATCCGTAAAGGTCATGGCTGCTGATTTCTTCATACTTTTTAAGTTGATTTCTTCCTCATTCACCAGCAGCTTAAAGCCAAGAAAAAAGCGGTAGTCAATCTGGTTTTCCCCTATCATTTCAACCAACGCTTCTGTCTGTTCATCTACTTTTTTACAGGCGATTTCTTTTAACCTGCCTGTGATTCCTTTTTTGGAACGCTCCTG
>JAUNGB010000120.1 GCA_030524715.1 Eubacteriales bacterium
ACGGACTATTATCATAGGATTTCGTATGACTCGTGGTGTGTGCGCGACCAACAGGGAAAGGAATGGAAGTTCTCCAGAGATGGAAGTATCATTACGGAGAGAAAGGTAGGGGGGCTTAAAACGTATGCAGATGGAGAATTTGCCACAGAAATGGTAAGTCCGAAACTGGAATACTCCGAAATGGGAAAGCTTCAGGAAGTTGTCCGGTGTCTGCGCCATCATGGGGCATTCGTCAATAGTTCCTGCGGCCAGCATGTCCATGTGGATGCTTCCAAGCATACGCCGAGAAGTCTGAAGAACGCCATGACAATCATGTATTCGAAAGAGGATATCCTGTTCAAAGCATTGAAAGTGCAGACCTCCAGGGAACGGGATTATTGCCAGAAGGTGCGCCCTGCCGTGCTGGAAAAGATCCGGAAGATGCCAAACAGCACGATCACAATGGAAAAGTTTAAAAGGGCATGGTATGAGGGAAGTGATGGCAGTGATGAACATTACAACTGGTCAAGATATTATGCTTTAAACCTGCATGCGGTGTTCTCGAAAGGGACATTGGAGTGGCGGTGTTTTGAAAGCACGCTCCATGCGGGGGAGGTGCGGGCAAACATTACGCTGGCACTGGCAATTTCGGCACAGGCGATCAACCAGAAGTGTACGCAGATGAGGAAAACGGAAATATCAGAAAATCCTGCATTCACATTCCGGACGTTCCTTTTAAGGCTTGGCCTGATAGGACCTGAGTATAAAAATGTCCGGGAACATCTTTTGAAGAATCTCGAAGGTGACCGGGCATGGCGTTATGACAAAAGCCAGTATGCCTGCCTACAGCAAAGGAACCGGGAGCAGGAAACCCGGTAACATGACAATTGAATATGAAAGAAATAGAACCAGCCGGATAGAAAATCATATCTTTCCGGCTTACTTTTTTGAAAGGATGAATAAGATCATGAAAATGAAAAGAAAAATGAAACAGATCGTATCCGGCCTGTTGGCTGCGGTAACGATCTTCTCTGGAGTCGTATCCCCTTTAACTGCTTCTGCTGCGGAGACAGATCCAAAGGAAAAGAAGCCTCCGGTGTATGAAGAAGTCAAAGACCAGCTAAGTGAGGATGAAGTGGTTACGGCGCATGACTATGCGGTGGAGGTCGGCAGCGATTTTGATATTACTTTCGATTTCACAGGCCTTGACATTATTGACGACAACAAAGTAAATGTTACATTTGAAGAAGCCAAAAATACCAAGGGAGAAGATTTTTCCACAGACCATGCCGATACCTATAAGGCGGTCTATTATGTGGAACCCAAGACTACGGATCATCCGATCTACCAGATTAGCCGTAATCTGGTGGTGAAAGATACGGGGACTGTTTCTCGCAGCAATATAGAATCAGAAACAGAGAACCACGATGCAGGGCAGACAGAGGAAACCCAGGATGATGGGGAGGATGCCTCGCAAACGGAGAGCCAGCAGACAGAAGTACAGACCGATGGCATATCTGATACCTTGCAGACAGAAGGATTAACAGAAACGGAGCTGGATGAAGCACTTGAAGAAGCGGAAACACAGGATACTGTGGATGAGGAAAGCGGGCTGTCTGTTTCTGATGTAATGGAGCAGGCCATAGAGGAAGAAGTAGGACTGTTTTCGCTTGAAGCAGGAGAGAGTGTTACTTTTAAGGCATCTACAAGAGCTAATACTGGGAATTTAAGTGTGACAGTAACAAAAGGTTCCTGGTATTATTATGCAGATTATGGACTTGGAACTTATCTGACTTGTCCATATACGGTTCAGTTTGGAAGTATCACTGCGACAGCATATTGTGTGCAGCCATCTAAGCCGGGACCTGGGGACAGCGTATATTCTATTGAAAAACTGGCAGATGGAAAAACGCTTGCCAAGGTCTGCTATTATGGCACGAAAGCCAGTGGTGAGAATGGATTCTTTGATGAAAAGCATCCGGATTTTTCTACAGGAAAACGATTCATCATTACCCATCTGGCGGCTGCGTATGCCAATGGAAGCAGTGATGCATTTTCCGGTACGAATTCCACCGGACAGGCACTGGCAATGGAACTTTACAATTATTGTGTGAGCCAGCCGGATATCCCGGATGTGGCAATGTCTTTTTCTGACGCAGATGTGACTGCATATATTGATGGCAATTCACAGCGGACAAAAGAGATCACATTTAAAGCGGATGAGCTGCAGACGATCACCATGAAACTGCCAAGCGGCGTCAAATTCCATAACGTGACGACTGGAAAGACCAGTGCGGCAGGTGCAAGCGTGGAGGTAAGCGGAGGAACTAAATTTTATCTTTCCGCACCGCTGACACAGGCAGAAGATGTAAAGGATACCTGGTCTGTTACGATGAAGGGCAGCATTACCAAGGATTTCAGTGCTTATAAGATCACAACGGGATCCGGCACACAGGATCTGGCCCTTGTATTCGGTGAGGGCGTGGATGATGAAAAATATGTGGATTTCAAAGTGAGCTGGCTGAAGATGGCAACTGTTGAGATCGTTAAGAAAGACAGCAAGACAGGAAATAACCTTGCAGGTGCTGTATATGGAATTTACAGTGACAAAGACTGCACAAAGCTGATCACAGAAATGCCGGCCACAGACAGCAATGGTGCATCCAGCGTGATGATTACCAAGACGCAGGACACGGTATATTTAAAAGAGATTTCAGTACCGACTGGTTATCTGATCGATACGAAAGCATATGGTGTAAATCTTGTGATTGGCGGTACAACCACCCAAAATGTGTCAGATGAGCGTGTCAACGGTACGATCCATCTGGTAAAGAAAGATAAAGAGACCGGAGAAGTGACACAGGGTGATGCCGTTTTTGAGGGTGCTGTGTATGGATTGTTTGCCCGTGAGGACATCGTGCATCCGGATGGAAAGACGGGTGTCCTTTATAAAGCAGGTACCCAGGTTGCGACATTGACTGTAGACGCAAAGGGAAATGCCAAGGCAGAAGATCTGTATCTCGGAAAATATTATGTGAAAGAGATCACCCCTCCGGTTGGATATCTCCCGGATGAGGAAGAACATGATATTGAAGTAAGCTATGAGGGGGACAAGGTAAAAACTGTGGAGCGTACCGCAGAATCCCTGGAGCAGGTAATGAAACAGCCATTCCAGGTAATCAAGGCAGCGAATAATGGAAAAACGGATGCGGATCTTTTATCCGGTGTTGGATTTTCAGCGTACCTTGTAAGCAGTTTGAAAGTAAATGCGGATGGTTCCTATGATTTTACTTCCGCAGATCCGGTCGTCCTGACCGCTGATGGAAAAACAGAAATGTTTACTGACGAAAAAGGCTACGCATGCTCTATCCCGCTCCCTTACGGAACATATATCGTGCGGGAGACAACGACACCGCATAACTTTACTCCGGTAGATGATTTTGTTGTGACAATCTCTGAAAATAAAACAGAACCACAGGTATGGCGTGTGCTTCTGGATGATGAGTTTGAGGCGAAGCTGAAGATCATCAAGAAAGACGATGAGACCAAGCAGTCGGTACTGATTGCCAATACAGAGTTTAAAGTTTATGATCTGGACAACCAGAAATATGTGGAGCAGGTAACGACCTATCCGAATACGACTGTGCATAAATCCTATTTTACGAATGAGGAAGGGTATCTGATCCTTCCGGAGAACCTGAAACCGGGAAATTACCGGATCGAAGAAGTGACCGCACCGGATGGGTATACATTAAATACGGTTTACGCAGAGATTAAAGTGGATTCCAATACCGCATACCAGGTAGATGGAGTAAGTAAGGATGCCATCATTAAAGTGGAATATGAAAACCATCCGGCAAAAGGCGAGCTTATCATCCATAAAGATGGCGAAGTATTGTCTGGATTTGATGATGATTTCCACTATGAAGTGGCAGATCTTGCGGGCGCCGTGTTTCAGGTATATGCCGCAGAGGATATTTATACGGCGGATCATCAGGTCAATGAATCTGGCAGCCGTAACCTGGAGTATGCCTCCGGCACGTTGGTAGCGACCGTAACAACGGATGAGGAAGGAAAAGCCGTGGTAGAGAACCTGCCGCTTGGAAAATACCGGATCGAAGAAGTAACTGCTCCGGAGGGTTATGTTCTGAATGCATCTTCAAAAGAAGTGGAATTTGTTTATGAAGGACAGGATACTCCGGTCATTACGGAGACAGTGGATTTCACCAACGACAGACAGAAAGTCAGCATCACGGTAGAGAAGCAGGATGCCGAAAACGGAGCGGTTGTAGAGGGTGCCAAGTTTGGACTTTACAATGCAGAAGATATCGTATCCGGTGATAAGACCATCGTAATAGCAGATACCCTGCTTGAGACGGTAACAAGTGATGGGAAAGGCCAGGCAGCCTTTACGCTTGACCTGCCGTTTGGCAAATATTATGTGAAAGAACTGGCAGCGCCGGCTGGATTTGTATCTTCCGATGAAATCCTTACCTTTGACGCTTCTTATCAGGGACAGGATATCCCTGTAGTCAAACTGGAAGCCATAAAGAAAAATGAGCCGACTACGATTGAAATTATGAAATCAGATATCACCACAGGTGTAGAACTTTCTGGTGCGTCCCTTTCTGTCATTGATAAAGATGGTAATGTCATTGATAGTTGGGTATCCGTAAAGGATGAGCCGCACATCATCAAAAGACTGACAGCGGGAGAGAGTTATATACTGCGTGAATCTTTTGCACCGTTTGGGTACCTGAAAACAACCGATATTACTTTTACAGTAGAGGATACGGCAGAAATCCAGAAAGTTGAGATGAAGGATGATGTACCGACCGCAACACTGATTGTCAACAAAAAGGGTGAATTTCTTGACAGCGTGACATTAGTCAGCCAGATCAAGGGAGCTATGGAGCATATCTTTCATTACATCACTGGAAATCTGACGGATGTTACCTTTGAAATCTACGCAGCCGAAGATATCAAAGCGGCGGATGGCGTCAGTGAAGATCACTATAAAAAGGATGAATTGGTAGCAACCGTAACGACTGATGAAATGGGTATCGCAAAAGTGGAAAATCTGCCTGTTGGAAAATATTATGTGGTTGAGGCAGGCACAGCTTATGGATATGTGCTGGATGACGAACCGAGATATGTGGATCTTACTTACCGGGACCAGGATACTCCGGTTGTGGTATATGATGAAGATTGGCAGAATAACAGACAGAGGGCGGTTGTATCCGTATTAAAGAAAGAAAAGGACAGCGACCGTGTACTGGAGGGAGCGATCTTCGGACTTTACACAAAAGAGGACATCCTGTCTGCATCAGGAAAAGTCCTGATTGAAGCGGACACCATCATTGAATTAAAGTCTACAGATGCGGAAGGAAAAATTACCTTTGTGGCGGATCTTCCGGTGGATGGAAAGTATTATGTAAAAGAGATCTATGCCCCGGCTGGTTTCGTAACAACAGACGAGGTAAAGGAATTCACGTTCGAGTATCAGGGTGAGGATACTGCGGAGGTTTCCTATGCATTCACTTTTGAAGATGAGCCGACTACAGTGGAGATCACAAAGACTGACTTAACAACCGGGAAAGAACTGCCGGGAGCAAAACTCCAGGTGATTGACGAATCCGGTAAGATCGTGGATGAATGGGTATCCGAGAAAGAACCCCATGTCATTAAGGAACTGGCAGTGGGCAAGACCTATACATTGGTTGAAACGAAACCTGCTGACGGATATGTAACTGCGGAAAGCATTGCGTTTACTATCGAGAATACCGCTGAGATCCAGAAGGTGGAGATGAAAGATGACGTCACCAAAGTGGAGATCAGCAAGACCGATATCACCGGAAAGAAGGAGCTGCCAGGAGCCAAGCTGACGATTTTGGACAGCGATGGCAACGTGGTGGAAACCTGGGTATCTACGGGTGATCCGCATTATATTGAAAAACTGCCGATTGGCACTTACACACTGCGCGAGGAACAGGCCCCGGATGGTTATCTGGTGGCTGAGGATATTACTTTTGAAGTAAAAGATACAGCGGAAATCCAGAAAGTGGTTATGAAGGATGAAGCGAAACCGACCGATGTACCGAAAACCGGAGATGATACGAACCTCTGGCTTCCGCTTCTTCTCATGGTTCTGTCCGCAGCCGGATTGACTGGCCTTGCGGTGAGCAGAAGAAGGAAGAAACGCAAAAATGGTTAAGAGCCATGTATGGGAAGGAGCCTGCCAAAGTGCGGGCTCCCGTTTTTTGGCAAATTTTAGAAGGAAGGTGATAGGTTGGGGCAAACGCTGTATTTTGCCTATGGCAGTAACATGAACTTAGACCAGATGGAATATCGCTGTCCGTCCGCAGAGGTGGTCGGGAATGTCCGGCTGGAGGATTACCGTTTGACATTTTGCAGCCATAATCCGGACAGAGGGGTGGCAACGATCCTGCCGGAAACGGGCAGCCATGTGGATGGTGTCTTATGGAAAATCACGCAGGACTGCGAGATAAGCCTGGACCATTATGAGGGTTATCCCTATTTGTACGGAAAAGAGGCCATTCATGTGAAAGCGGGAGATGGCAGAACTTATGAATCTATGGCCTATGTCATGAACGCACCGCACAAAGACTGCCCGGCCAGACCATCGGATTTTTATCTGCGTGGGATTTTGGAGGGCTGTGAGCAGAATGGGATTCCAACTGAGCCGATCATGGACGCTGTATGCCGGACAGAAAAGGAAGTGAAAGCCAAGGATGCAAAAAACAGGAAAAAGGGATGGGAACGATAATTTAAGCAGACATCAGGCTGGCATCCACTGGATTTTGCAGTTGCTTCTGCTTTTGATTTTTTGTATCAGTGCGGGGTTCCTGTATTACCACATGGTAGCCATACCGAAAGAGAACCGGGAACTGGCAGAGACACTGAAGGAAGATTTTCCGGGGGAACAACTCCCGGAGGATCCCTCCAAAGAAGGACAGCCGGCTGGAGAAAAAAATACCATGCAGCCCCTCGTTGATCTGGCAGCCCTACAGGACCAGTATCCGGACATTCGGGGGTGGCTTACGATTCCGGATACTGGCGTAGATTATCCTGTTCTGCAAGGAAGTGCGGATGATCCGGAATATTATCTGCACCGGAATTATAAAGGGGAACAGGACATCAATGGGAGCCTGTTCCTGCAATGGAACTGCGATGTTCGGGAAGGGGAGAATCTCATCATCTATGGGCATAACATGAACAGCGGCGTGATGTTCGGGAATCTCGATAAGTATGCATCTTCCGATTATTGTGAAGCCCACCCGACTGTTCTTTTCCAGACTGTGGACGGCGTATTTTCTTATACTGTCATGGCAGTCCTGAAAGCAGATGTGTCTATGTTCCCATTCCAGCAAGCCTCTTTTCAGGAGCCGGATGGACTCTTATCCTATATCACGCAGGCAAAAGGGCTGCAACTGTTCGACAATGGGAAGATTCTGGCGGCAGATGATGTAAAGCAGGTACTTACTCTGGTAACGTGTTCCTATGAATGGAATGGCGCCAGGAACATAGTGGTTGCTGTTCGGGAACCGGGTGCTTAATGTCGGCAAAATCATCTCTCATGGAGTATATATTAACATTCGTGTGTGTTGTGAACGAAAAATAAAGAAAATAAGGAATTTAATCAAACGTAAGCAGGCGGGCTGTGTCCAAGAACAGGATATATCCCGCCTTTTATCATGAAGAAAGGTTGGGTTTAGACTATGAAACGATTTTATACAGCAGAATCTGTTACGGAAGGGCATCCGGATAAACTTTGCGACCTGATCGCAGATAGTATCCTGGACGAGTGTTTGAAATTTGATCCGGATTCACGGGTAGCCTGCGAGGTGCTTGCAACAAAAGGTATGCTTTTGGCAGCCGGGGAGATCACCAGTACCCATGAGCCGTATGTGTTTGAGATTATGGAAAAGGTACTTTCTGATGTGGGGTATTCTGCGGATAAGCTCCAAATGGATGCGCTGATCCATCAGCAGAGTCCGGATATTGCAAAAGCGGTAGACTGTTCCAGGGAGAAACGCTACGGCCTTCCGCCTAATCAGACAGGATGGGAGAATGGAGCCGGGGATCAGGGCGTAATGATTGGATATGCCTGTGATGAGACACCGCAGTTTTTGCCGATGCCCGTGGTGTTGGCGAACCGGATTGTCCGGGAACTGACTGCCAGCAGGCGGAGCCATTTTATTGAAGGGATCCTGCCGGATGGAAAGGCACAGGTAACGGTGGAATATGAAGATGGCAAGCCAGTCCGTCTGGACAGTGTGGTTGTGTCCTGCCAGCATACAAAGGATAAGAATTTAAAGAAGCTGGAACAGGAAATCAAAAATAAGGTGCTGACTCCGGCACTGCGCCTGCTCCCTGCGGATGAGGATACGCTGATCTATATTAATCCATCGGGGCGTTTTGTCTGCGGAGGACTGGATGCAGATACCGGGCTTACGGGACGTAAGCTGATGGTAGATACTTATGGCAGCATTGTTCCGCATGGCGGCGGTGCTTTTTCCGGAAAAGACTGTTCGAAAGTGGATCGTTCCGGGGCGTATATGGCCAGGTACATTGCGAAAAATATGGTGGCTGCCGGTCTCGCCAGCCGATGTCAGGTGTCCCTTGCTTACGTTATCGGCGTGGCACAGCCAGTCATGGTGCAGGTGGATACCTTTGGAACTGGAAAAATCTGTGCGGATGACTGCCTTGCGGCGGCGATCCCATTGGTGTTCGCACTGACACCGAATCAGATCATGGATACGCTGCGTCTAAAGCGTCCGATTTTTAAACAGACGGCCGTCTATGGACATTTTGGAAGAAAGGAATTTCCGTGGGAGCGGACAGATAAGGTGGAAGCACTGCGGAATACTGTCATGTAATGCCATGGGTTAGTGAGGAACAGATCCAGGAACTAAAGCAGATCCGGGCGTATGAATATATAAAGGAGAACCAGAAAGGCCGGCTGAAAAAGACGAAAACACCCAATGAATGGGAATTGATAGACCATGACAGCTTTAAGATCAATGAAGTGACCAGTAAGTGGCATTGGAAATCAAGGGATATTGGGGGAGTAAGCGCTTTACGTTTTCTTATGAAGGTAGATGAATGCAGTTTCATGGAAGCCGTCAATTTGCTGCAGGAAGGGCATTTTCTCTATATCCCACAGGAAGTTAAGGCTCCAGAGAGGAAACCGTTTGTATTGCCGGAGAAGAATGTGAATAACCGCAGAATCCTGCAATACCTCTCCGGGAGAGGCATCAGCGAGGCTGTCATCCGGCATTGTCTGAGATTGGGGATTCTTTATGAGAGCAGACCTTACCATAACGCTGTGTTCGTTGGCCGGGATGAAAATGGGAAAGCCCGTTATGCTTTTCTCCGTGGGATTTATGATAATGGAAAAAAATCCTTTAAAATCGAGCAGGCAGGAAGCGAAAAAGCATTTGCATTCTGTGTGCCGCCGCAAAAGGCGTCAAACCGGGTAGCGGTTTATGAAGCCTGTATCGATGCACTGGCCCATATGACGCTGGAGGGTGGCATGGCGGATAAATATCGTCTGGAGCTTGGCGGGATCAGTGCGCCAAAAGAAGGTGAAGCATACAGGGAAATGAAAAATCCTCCTGCGTTGGAGTATTTTCTTTCACAGCACCCGGAGATTGAGGAAATCGAAATCTGCACGGACAATGATTTTGCAGGCAGATGGGCATGTGCAAATATCAAAAAAGCCTATGAATCCAGTTATCGGATCATAGAGAACCTGCCCCAGATCGAAGGAGCAGACTATGCGGATCTCGCAAAGATGAAAAAAGAGGAAAAGAAAAAGGCGCGGGCAGCGCCGGAGAGGTAGGTGATGATAGTGGAACAGGATGAAAATATGCAGATTGAACTGTTGACACCCTTAACGGCGAATTTTATGCCGGAAACGAGTTACTGGAATGAACTGGATGAAGATGATGAGGCATGGGATTATGAATATGATGGTCTCCCATTAAATGGAGCAGACCTTGTCCAGTATAAGGATGCTATCCAGGAAATGGTAGATAAAGAAAATTCATTCGGAAGTGAAGATGGTAAACCATGTAATCTGATGCAGTATTTTGACGGTAACCCCGCCATAAAAGAAAAGGTGGAAAGTGCTGTAGTGTCTGTAAAGGAAGTTAATAATGTTCTGTATGGATGTGTTACGCTTCAGCTTAAAGACCACCTGCAATCGAATGAGATGCCGGAACTGTGTGAGTATATCACCGGGCAGTATAGTGACGGATGGGGAGAAGGATTTGAACAGCGGGATATTCCCGTAGAGGATGGGACTTTAAATGTACATTTCTGGCAGTATAGCAAAGACTTCCGGTTTTTGGTGGCATCAGAGATACAGGCTCCAGCAGAGGAAAGAAAAGCGGAGGAAACTGTGCGCCGTCCAAAAATGAAACTGCTTGGGCATGATGGCAATATTTTTTCCATTATGGGAGATGCAAGAAGGCTCCTTGTGAGAAACGGGCAGAGCAAAGAAGCAGATGAGATGTTTCAGAGAGTGCAGAATTCCGGAAACTATTATCAGGCCCTTGGGATTATCAGTGAATATGTGGAAACGGAATTGAGTGTGCCAAGACAGGAGAAGGAAAAGCCGCATAGGAAGCCGGAGAAAGGAGGAACCAGCCGATAAATCAGAAGAAATATGAAATTACAGAAATTATCCATCCGAAGTATCCGTGGCTTCATCGGATCTGTGCCATATGCCAGGTTAATGAGCAGGTCAGTCCTGGAATGCTTGGAGGATATATCCAGACGGAAGATAATCTGTCCCAGGATGGAACCTGCTGGATATATGATCAGGCAATCTGCTGTGAAGAAGCCGTGGTTGAAGATGACGGCAGGATGTTTGATGGCGCCGTGGCACGGGGAAGTGCATTGATAAGCGGCGATGCCAGAATGTTTGAGCAGACAGTAGCAGAAGGGAATAGCAGTTTTTTCAGTGGTGAACTGAAGGAGAATGCAAGGCTTTCCGGAAATGCAGTAGTCAATCGGGCGGACAATGGGCTGTCTCCGCTGATTGGGAGAAATAGCAATGTTTACGGATCCGTCTGTGGCTGGTTTGTTGTCAATGACAATATCTTTGAAGGAGAACATTACTTAAACCGCACGGAAGATATGTTCATTCTGGAAAATGGAAAACGGGAGGTATTGGTAAAACAGCGGAAATTAGAGCCGCCGGAGGGATACCGGAACGAAAAGAATAAAAGAGAAGATAGAGAACGATAAAGGAAAGGATGATGCCTATGGAGAATAACCTGCAACTTGATAACCTGATGAAAGAAGGGACATTCCCGGTGGAATCTGTCGGTGGTGACAGGTGGCGTATCCTGCATGGCGATACGCTGCAGCTTGTACAGGCATTCCAGCCGGGAATTTTTGATGCCCTGATTACAGATCCGCCTTATGCTTCCGGCGGTACAAAGCAGAATGAGCGCAACCGTACCACCAATCAGAAATACAGCAGTATGAAAGCAGAGAATGCCTTGCCGGATTTTGATGGGGATAACAAAGACCAGCGTTCCTGGACCCACTGGATGGCAGAATGGCTGTATGATGCGAGAAAAGCCTGTAAAAAGGGTGCGCCCATCTGTTTATTTATTGACTGGCGGCAGTACCCGTCTATCACAGATGCCCTGCAATGGGCAGGCTGGATCTGGAGAGGAACGGCTGTGTGGGATAAAGGAAACTCCCGTCCGCAGAAAGGACGTTTCCGCCAGCAGGCTGAGTATATCGTGTGGGGGAGCAATGGCCCGATGCCTGTGAACCGTCCGGTGTCCTGCTTACCTGGCGTTTTCCGTTATGGGAATCCGCAGAACCGTATCCATGTGACGGAGAAGCCTTTGCAGTTGATGAAGGATGTGATCCAAATCTGTGAGCCGGGAGGACGTATTCTGGATCCGTTTGCCGGAGCAGGAACAACGATTCTTGCTGCAGTAGAAGAAGGCTATGAGGCAGTAGGGATTGAAGTGACAGACGCTTATTATAAGCTCGGTACTGACCGTGTACAGTTTGCCTTAAATGCAGCCGCTGGAGAGAATGACGGACAAAATGCGTGAGAGTGAAATGAATCCATATTACAGGGAAAGAAAAAGGGAACTGAACCATCAGCTTTATGAAAGAGTACAGTCCGAGCTGGCGGTTTTTCATAAAGAAATGCTAGGAAAAACACCGGAAGAAATTTATGAGGCGGCTCATGAGATTGCGGCCAAGCAAGAGATCGCAGCCGCCTTTGCACATATAGATTTCTCTCCAGTAAGTGTAAAGGCTCTTTTGAAATCCCCTAATCTACTGAATGACATTTATGAAGAATGGCGTGAACGTGACCGTTTGCCGGAAGGCGGCCTGAAAGAGTTGATTGGGGATTTCCGAAAGTACATGGTAAAGACGGAACGGATATTGTCCGGACAGGAGAGATAGGCATCCACATGGATGACCTGTTCTGCTGAGATAAAAAAGATAGGCATCCATGTGGATGCCAGGAAGGAGGCGCACGATGGAACAGGCATTGGCTTATGTGTGCTGCCCTGCGGATGAGAGCAGGGCGAAAGTACAGAAATACTGCCGGAAGATTTATGAATTGGG
>JAUNGB010000022.1 GCA_030524715.1 Eubacteriales bacterium
AGGAAGCAGATCAAGAAGCAGATCAGGAAGTAAATCAGGAAGAAAATGAATGAGTTTTTGCAGGATATTAACTGGAGTCCTCTTTGGATTTCGCTGAAGACCGGCGTTGTGGCGACGGTGATTGCTTTCTTTTTGGGCATATTCTGTGCAAGGAAGGTAATGAAGCTGAAACCTGCGGCGCGTGGTATTCTGGATGGTATCCTGACCATGCCTCTGGTTCTGCCGCCCACAGTTGCCGGTTTTTTCCTTTTGCTGCTGTTCAGCCTGAAGCGCCCGTTGGGCAGCTTTCTGTTTGAAAACTTTGATATTAAGATCGTGCAGACCTGGAAGGGATGTGTGATCGCGGCGGTAGTCATTGCGTTTCCGCTTATGTACCGTAATGCAAGAGCTGCTTTTGAGCAGGTGGATGTAAACCTGATCTATGCAGGACAGACCCTTGGCATGAGCGATGGGAAAATTTTCTGGAAGGTCGTCATTCCAACGGCTACGCCGGGAATCGCATCCGGTACAGTCCTTGCTTTTGCCCGTGCGATCGGAGAGTACGGGGCTACCTCTATGCTGGCCGGCAATATTCTCGGAAAGACCCGTACTGTATCAGTGGCTATCGCCTCAGAAACAGCGGCGGGAAATTACGGGACGGCCGGTTTTTGGGTGGTAGTTATTGTGGCGATTTCTTTTGTTATCGTGGCAGCGATCAATATTGTCTCCGGAAGGGGAATGAAGACGGGCAGGTGGATTTAATGGCGGTCTATATGGATATCGAGAAGAAATTCCGGGGATTCTGTCTGAAGGTAAAGCTGGAAAGTACCTCCCCTACGATAGGGATCCTGGGGGCCTCGGGGAGCGGCAAGAGTATGACGCTCAGGTGCGTTGCGGGCATTGAGAAACCGGACAGAGGCAGGATCATCATCAACGGAAAAACAGTTTATGATTCGGAAAAGGGCATTTGTATGAGGCCTCAGAAGAGAAAGATCGGATATCTTTTTCAGAATTACGCCCTGTTTCCCACAATGACCGTACAGGATAATATCGGCTGCGGTTTTGTCGGGGATAAAGGGGAACGCCAGACAAGAGTGGAAGAATATTTAAAGCGTTACCACCTTGAAGGATTGGAAAAGCGTTATCCTTCCCAGTTATCCGGAGGGCAGCAGCAAAGAGTGGCTCTGGCGCGCATGATGATCGGAGAGCCGGATATGATACTTCTTGACGAGCCGTTTTCAGCGCTGGACGGACACCTGAAGGATATTGTGCAGAGGGATATGCAGGAATTTCTGGAGGGCTACGGGGGCGATATGGTGATGGTAACGCACAGCAGAGATGAGGCATTCCGCTTCTGTCAGGAGATTATGCTCCTGAAAGACGGCGCTCCACTGATTTCCGGCAAAACAAGGGAGCTTTTTGAACAGCCCCGTCTTTTGGAGGCGGCGCGGCTGACAGGCTGCAAAAATTTTTCTGCTGTTCAGAAGATAGACGATCATCATGTTTATGCTGTTGACTGGGGGATTTCCCTCCGCACGGTGCAGACGGTTACTTCAGATATTGCGTATGTGGCCATAAGAGGGCACTGGATGCGTCCTGCCAAAGAGCCGGGAGAGAATTGCCTCCTTCTGCAGGTAAAGGAATATATTGAAACGACCTTTGAGCATCAGTATCTGGTGACGAATCCGTCCATGGGAGATTCTGCGCCTCTGTGGTGGATGCGGGCGAAGAGCAGCTTCGGGGAAGAACCCGGGGATGGCCTGCCGTCGTATCTGTATCTGCCGCCGGAGCATTTGATGCTGCTGAGAGAAAAGTAAACAGAGCAATAAACAGAGCAATAAATAGAACAAAAAGGCAAGTCTTCTTCTGTTACTTACCATCTATAGAAGCGGGAGAGAGTCTTGAACTGATGTATGAAACAGCCGTCTTACAATGAGAGAGCTTTGAGCAGAATGTAAGACGGCTGTTTTAGCGTAACCGTTTTAGAGTGTTTTTGAAAATTGCTTTCTGCAAGATGTATCCCACAAATTGGGGGATACAGATTGCGGGAATAAATTTTCAGACACGCTCTACGACCGTTTGGAATATTTAATATAATCCTCCACCATCATGGCAAGCTTAAAGGTGAGGGCGTCTTCAAAGGCGCGGATATCCAGACCGAATTTTTTCTGAAGCTTTTCAAAACGGTAGACCAGTGTATTTCGGTGAACATAAAGCTGGCGGGAGGTCTCGGAAAGATTCAGGTTGTTTTCAAAGAAGGTGCGGATAGTGATCAGTGTTTCCTTGTCAATGGAATCCAGCGTTTCTTTATTGAAAATTTCGTCGATAAACATTTCGCAGACAGAAACAGGAAGCTGATAGATCAGCCTGCCGATTCCAAGCCGGTTATATCCGAATACATTTTTTTCCGCGTAGAAGATCTTGCCTACTTCCAGGGCTGTGTGCGCTTCCTTGTAGGCGTTGGGAAGCTGTATCAGATCCTCCGCGATATTGCTGTAGGAGACCCACGCGGAGGTCATTGCCTCCGTATTCAGCATGTCTACCAGCATAAATGCTGTTGTCTCTAAATCCTCGTAGCCCTCTGTAGTCTGTAATTCCCGTACAATAATAATCCCTGTATCGTCAATAGCAGTGATAAAGTCCTTGGTTCTGGCGGAAAAGATATTTCGGATGGTTGCAAGGGCATTTTCATCTTTGTTCTGTTTGGTTTCCACCAGAAAGACAGCCCGCCTTACTGAGGTGGTGATATGAAGTTTCTTGGCGCGGTTAAAGGCGTCTACCTGAGAATAGCTGCCAAGCAGGAGGTTTTGCATATAAGTATTCTTATCGCTTTTTTCCGCATAGGCAGTGAGAAGGCTTTGAATCTGGCAGACTGCCAGTTCTCCGATGGTGGGAACAGATTCGCCGCTTCCCCATACGATCAGGATATAAGAAGGACTGCTGCCTTCCGCGATCTTGTACATACAAAGGCTTGAGTTGGCCTTACACAGAGCAGGGCTTTCGCGGAATTCCTGAAGCCTGGAGGCAGCAGGAAGCCTGCGGGAACAGGTGCTTACGTACACCATATCATTTTCAGCAACCAGACAAAAGTCCAGATGGCTGATGTTTTTCCAGTCATTCAGGCATTTATTCAATATTTGCTGTATAGCCATGAGAGATTCCTTTCTTTGTGTTCTTTCGTAATAATCCGGAGTAATTGTGAACTACCTATTGTCTAAAGCCAGTGGGATTGCGGTAGCCTTATTTTCAAACACACTCTGGCGGAGCAGTGTTTGCCTTACTGGTACATCATTGCACTTATTACTTCAAGATTAGTGCAATGATGTACTGGTTTGTCTTTTGCAGAGCAATTTTCAGATATGCTCTTAAGACGTATGTATTTATTATAACACAAAACCCGGGGATTTGCTCCCCGGGTTTAAAAAAGATTCCTACATATTAGTTGGTGATTACCAGTTCTGTTTCTTTATCAAAGAAGTGTGCCTGCTCCATATCAAATGTGAAGTTGAAGGAGTTACCGGTTCTAACGGTTGTATGCGGATCAACTCGTGCAGTGATCTGAGTTCCGTTTACATCGAAGTATAAGAATACTTCTGCACCAAGAAGCTCGTAAACCTTAACTACAGAAGACATCTCGCCGTCAACAGCATCAGAAACATTCTCAGGACGGATACCAAGAACAACTGTCTTGCCTACATAGCCGCCGTCTTTTAATTTCTTTGCCTTTGCAGCCGGGATAACTACTTCATACTGGCCGATCTTAGCAACTGTCTTGCCGCCTTTTTCCTGAATCTGAGCGTCAAGGAAGTTCATCTGCGGAGATCCGATAAATCCTGCTACGAACAGGTTGCCTGGTTTCTGATACAGGTTCTGAGGTGTATCTACCTGCTGAACAACGCCGTCTTTCATAACTACGATTCTGGTACCAAGGGTCATAGCCTCTGTCTGGTCATGTGTTACATAGATGATAGTAGCGCCCAGTCTCTGATGGATCTTGGAAATCTCAATACGCATCTGTCCACGAAGCTTTGCATCCAGGTTGGAAAGAGGCTCGTCCATAAGGAATACCTTAGGATTACGAACGATAGCACGGCCCATGGCAACACGCTGTCTCTGACCACCGGAAAGAGCCTTCGGTTTACGGTCAAGAAGCTTTTCAAGGTCAAGGATTCTTGCTGCTTCACGAACTGCCTTGTCGATCTCATCCTTCGGAACTTTACGAAGTTTCAGACCGAATGCCATGTTATCATATACTGTCATATGAGGATACAGAGCGTAGTTCTGGAATACCATCGCGATATCACGGTCTTTAGGCTCTACATCGTTCATAACCTTGTCGCCGATCTTTAAGGTACCGCTGGAAATCTCTTCCAGACCAGCTACCATACGAAGAGTTGTGGATTTTCCACATCCGGAAGGTCCTACGAAAATGACGAATTCTTTGTCAGCGATCTCAAGGTTGAAATCCTTAACTGCCTCGAACCCGTTAGGATATTTTTTGCAAATGTGCTGTAAAGATAAACTTGCCATTGATTTTTCCTCCAATAGTTTTGAATATAGTTTTGATTGTGGTTTTGTTTGCATTCATTTTTTAACTGTTATCAGTATAGCGAAAAGTGTACAAGAGGGCTAGAGAAGAATCGTACAAACTTTTTCGGGGTTTCTTGACAGAATGACGAAAACCTGCTGCTGTTCACATTTACGGTATAAACAATGACGAAAACCTTTCTGACCGCACGGTCGGAGTCCTTTTACTAGAGCGTGTTTGAAAATTCATTCCCACAATCTGCATCCCCCACTTTGCAGTATATTTGCCCCGCATTCGGTCGCCGTAGCCCGCTACGCCTCCCTCATTTGTGACAAATCTCCCACAAATTGTGGAATACATCTTGCAGAAAGCAATTTTCAAACACGCTCTAGCGGCGTTCGTTGACAAACATTCCCTGCAGCGGTTTCGCGTTAAAAAGCGTCTGGAACCACTGGCATTTGCACAGGAACAGATAATAAATATTCAGTCCGCATTGGTGCAGTGTCTCAAAATTCCCCTGCCCCTTGGCAATGATCAGATCGGCGCTTTCCAGAAGGTCTTTTGTCTCCTGGCTGATACCGGGATACCATGTTCCGGCTACATCACTGCCGTTTCCGATAACCCGGGCAACGGAGGTCATACCGGCTTCCGCGGCATCTTCCATGGTAGCGTCGTTGGAAACGGGATAGCCTCGGACAACAACGGTGATATCCAGATGCGGGTATTGCTCTTTGAGGATTTTTATCACCAGTTTGTCAAGAACGATCTCGCCGCAGTTGTCAGTCAGGTAAACAAGGGAAGCTGCGGTATCCAGATCCCTGCGGAAATTTCTGTATTCGGCCTGATCGAGAGGCTCTTTGTTTTCTTCCTCTATCATAGAAAGAACTTCGTTCTTGTCTACATTGGACAGGGCGGCGAAATCAATATAATTGCCGATGCGGGCGTAAAGAAGGGCTGCTTCCAGCGGATCAGTGGCACGGCGGATATTTTCCTTCAACTGATGCTCGATACTGAGCATCAACTGGTTGAATTCATGTTTGATCTGCGAGAATATACCTTCCTCAGAAAGAGCAGCCTGAGGATTCCAATATTGGGAATAGAGTTTTTTTAGTTTAATGGAGATGCTTGGAGCGCAATCGTCCGGTCCGGCAGCCGCCAGGACTCCCATAACCTTTTTCATATACTCTGTTTTTTTCTCCATATCTGTGAAGCAGCGGATTTTCTGCTCCTGTTTATTGACTGCACAGCACATGCAGTAAGGATTCAAACGCATGATGTGTCCTCTTTTCTACTCAATATATTTATAAACGTTTTCCCTTTTCCGCGCACGCTGTCAGCGCTTCATAAACAGCGCTGCGCATTCCCGCTTTTTCCAGGGTACGGACGCCCTCGATGGTAGTTCCTGCGGGAGAGCACACCATATCTTTTAATTCTCCCGGATGCATGCCTGTTTCCAGAACCATCTTAGCGCTTCCGAGAACTGCCTGGGCTGCAAAGGAATATGCCTGCTTTCTTGGCATTCCCTGGGCGACCGCGGCGTCTGCCATCGCCTCGATGAACATAAAAACATATGCCGGGGAACTTCCGCTGACTGCACCTACAGCATCCATCAAACGTTCCGGTACAAATTCTGTTCTGCCAAAGCTGTCCGTGATCTTGCGGATCTTCTCAGAATCCTCTTCCGTTACTCTTGAGTTAACGCATACTCCTGTCATGCCTTCCCCAACTTTTGCGGGCGTATTCGGCATAAGACGGGCTATTTTTAACGGCTGGCCGCATTTTTCCTCCAGCCATGCCAGAGTTTTGCCAGGAGCGATCCCGATAACCATATGCTCCGGAGTCAGGCATCCCTTCACCTCAGCCAGAACCTCTTCATAAAACTGCGGCTTTACAGCCAGCACAACAATTCCGGCATTTTTAACTACTTCACAATTGTCGCGGGTCGCGCATACTCCCAGCTTTTCCCTGCTCCGGCGGCAGCCCTCATCTGTCAGATTTGACACAATGATCTCTTCTTTTTCAAAGATACCCTTTTTTAAAATGCCGCTGATCATTGCGGATCCCATGTTTCCACAACCAATAAATCCAATTTTCATTTTATATTCCTTTCTTCTTATATTAAATCCCGTGGCAGCGCAGCCGTCTTATGTAAAGCACCCAAAAACTTTTCTACCTGTGCGGCTGCAATCCCTTTTGTTTATACGTTCACGATTAGCAGATGGATTTCTCCAGCTTTTTTGTATTTTACCATTTAGTCAAATATTTGTCAGCAATTATTTCCATTCTTCTCCCTTATTTATTTCTAAGTGGTTGAATGCCAAAGTAAACGCAGCTGAGGTTGGAAATAGGGGCTGCATTTACATTGACAATTTATAGAAATAAACTTTTCACTTCTCGAGATAAATTATTTTTGAATGATTGAATGATTTTGATAAAATACTTGATTTTTCGTTTGAAAGTGCATATAATAATTGCATGAAACGCAGATATAGTTCATTGGTAGAACATCAGCTTCCCAAGCTGAGGAGGCGGGTTCGATTCCCGTTATCTGCTCTCTGAAACCCTTGATTTTACTGGGTTTCGGGACTTTGGTAAATAGAATCTAATCATAAATCTAATCAGAACATTGGTTCTGATTATTTTTATTTTACCTGAAATTCCGGTATGCTGCTGATAATTTGAGTTTTCTTTTCCAGTGTCTTTCTATTCCTGTGATAATGGTTCTGAAAATGATTCTCTACGAACACTTTCTGTCACCATTTTTTTTATTTTCCATATATTATAATCGAAGCATTGCGTTTGATCTGAAAATGGAGGATGATTTATGAAAAAGAAATGGACTGCGGCAATTCTGGCTGCCATACTTGCAGTAACCGCCCTGCCTGCGGCTGCTTCTGCAGAAAAAAAAGAAGAGCTTACAAAAGTTACTCTGAATGAAGTGGCACACTCTATTTTTTATGCTCCTCAATATGTGGCGGTTGAGGAAGGATATTTTGCAGAGGAAGGGCTGGATCTGGAGCTTGTGACAGGCTTTGGGGCCGATAAAGTAATGACCGCTGTTCTTTCCGGTGAAGCGGATATCGGTTTTATGGGAGCAGAGGCGTCCATTTATGCGTTTCAGGAGGGAGCCAACGACCCGGTAGTAAACTTCGCCCAGCTTACCCAACGCGCCGGCAATTTTCTCGTAGCACGGGAGGAAATGCCGTCCTTTACCTGGGAGGATTTAAAAGGCCATAAAGTGCTTGGCGGAAGAAAGGGTGTCGGACACTTAGCAATGTAAATCTTGAAACGATAGTTATTTTATGTAACTGGATTGATGGACTGAACAGTGCGAAAGCCGCACAAACAGACACTTTCTAAGTATTCTACATGAAGAAGGCGCTTCTGAAAAGAGGTGTCTTTTTTCGATTTGAGGAGGGATTTACATGAATAAAAACTTTTTAGAACACTATATGAATATAAAACCGGAAACACCGGAACAAAAATATCTGTTTCTGACAGATAATCAGGAACTTGCTTTTTCAATTATTGCAGCAGGTCATCGGGCAATTGCTTTATTAGATCATGCGGACGGATTTTATAATCCTGAAACATTTGCGGCGTATATGACAGGGATTACCTGTACTGGCACATACCAGATGGACTACTTCTATGTGCCAGCCTGTTCAACAAAGAAATGCAACGATTTTCTGGAAGATTTCTTTCAAAAGAATTATCTGCATTACCGAAAGGGATGGATGATATTTAAAAATAAAGAATATCTGGAGAAGCTGGAATATCAGCAGGAACTGAAAACACTGCTTTCTGATTATATCCAACGATTTGAAGGACGTCCGGCGAACTCGCCGGATTTAAGCAGATTTCACAGATATAATGAACAGGGAAAACGAATAGGTGTGTTTGATATGGAGATTGTGGATTATCTGATTCAGACAATCTCTTTTTTTATGCTTGGAAACACACCATATCTCTATGAACTTGGCTGTTATCACGAAGACCGAGGCGGGATTCGCTTAAAATCCCATATCCAGAAGCTGATTTTTCGGGATTGCATCAAAGCCACAACCATCCAGAGTATCTATAATCTGCTCATTTCCCAGCCGCAGGTACAGAAAAATTTTTCGAATCTGAACAATCAGCCGGCCCATTGGATTAACTTTCAGAACGGATATTTTGATGTAATAGAATGGAAAATGTTAGAGCATGACGCGAAATACCTTATAATCAATCAAATTCCATTTTCATTTTATCCGGAGCAGGCAGAGGCTGCCCTTGCAGGCGGTCAGACTATTCAGAAATATCTGGATTTCTCACTTCCGGACAAAACCGATCAGCAAACGTTCTGGCAGTACCTCGGTTATTGCATGACTACGGATACACGTTTCCAGAAATTTCTCATGATTAAAGGGAGAGGCGGAACCGGAAAATCCGTTATTATTTCCCTCGCGCAGTAACTTATCGGAAACCGCAATTTTTCCAGTATGTCTCTGCAAAATTTGAATCAGAGATTTTACGCTACAGGCCTGTTTGGAAAATTGTTAAATGCCTGCGCCGATATTCCCAGTACAGCATTGGAAAGCGTAGACATTATCAAAAAAGCTGTCGGAGAAGATACCCTGCTTTATGAAAAGAAAGGACAAGATCCGGCGCAGTTTACCAGCTATGCAAAACTGCTGTTCTCGGCAAATGAACTTCCGCTGAATCTGGATGACAAAACAAATGCGTACTATCGCCGGTTGCTGGTACTTGATATGAATAAAAGCATTCCAGAAAGCAAAAAGGATTCACAGCTAAAAGAAAAGCTCTGTATGGAATCCGATTATGCAATCCATATGGCGGTGCAGGCATTGCGGAAGCTATATACAGAACAGCGCTTTATTGAGAGCGATCATAGCAAAGCCTGCATTGAAACACTATACCGCTCTGCTGACAGCGTAAAGGCATTTACAGAAGATATGCTTTGCCATAAGAGCGGTGAGAAAATGAAACGCAGCGAAGTCTACCGGATGTACGAAGATTACTGCGAAGAAAACGGACGGATGCCTCATGGAAAATCCAGGTTTTGGGAGTACATGGCAGATAAGGGATATACCTTTAAGCGATTTTCAGACGGAACTTTTTATTTCAAAGATACTGCTCCGAAAGAGACAGATTTTAAAGAAGTAGACGATACGTTGGAAATTCCATTTGAGCAGATGGAACTTTTATCTTTTTCAGAAAAAGGCAGAAATGATAAAAATGATAAAATATAGTTTGGTATTCTTGAATATGTAGATTGTTGAAAAAACGATGGATATATCATGGTATCTTTTTTGCCATTTTGCCATATCCCCGGTAATAAGAAGGCTGGAGAAAATATCATTGCTGATATCTAAAACGTTTATTTTTATCTTTGCTATATCTTTAGTTTAATTGAATATGACTGCTAAGGTCAGATTGTTGATGCCGATGTATTTGAAAGAAAATCGAAATACGTCGGCTTTTCTTTTGAAAAAAAGTTCAGTGAACTATTTTTCAAAAACCGAAAAAACTGATTGAACTTCCCTGCAAAGGAAAGACGGTCAGTTTGTTCGGCGCAGGAGTACAGAGGGTGCAACCCTTTGTGTAGGTCAAGGGCGGCAGCCTTGCCCAGTTAAGCGGCGTTTCGCCACTTAGTACTGGGTATATTACTTGACGCTAAAAGCTGCAAGGAATCCGCTTTTCATCCCTAACCATCTTAAAAAAATTCAAAAAGGAGTAAATCAAAATGAAATTGACAAGACACAATGGTCGTGCCGGAAAGAATGGCACTTATAATCCAAAACACAATGACAGAAATTTTAATATTCGCAACAGCGAGCATATTGATGATACTCAGGCAGAGAGAAATATCTACTGGGACTGTTATAATGGTTACCGAAACCTTATTCATGATAATAAAACAGACGAACTCGCAAAGTCCTTTGAAGAAGTGGAACAGTACTTTTATGCTTCCCAATACCAGAATTTTGTGAATAATCAAAATGCCAGAAATGAAAAAAATCGTCATCCGGAACGTAATCGTACAACTAACGATTTGCTGAAAAGTAAAAAAACATGCCCTGAGGAAAGCATTTTTCAAATCGGAACTTTGGATAATCATGTTCCGCCAGAGCTTCTCTTTGATGTTGTAACAGAGTTTATGATTGAAATAAATGAGAGATTTGGTTCCCATGTTCATATATTGGACTGGGCATTACATTTAGATGAAAGTACACCTCATATCCACGAACGTCACGTTTTTGACTGCGAAAATCAGTACGGAGAGATTGCCCCTCAGCAAGAAAAAGCGTTGGAAGCATTGGGATTTGAGTTACCCGATCCGAAAAAGCCGCCGGGAAGAAAAAATAACAGAAAAATGACCTTTGACTCTGTCTGTCGGGTTCTTCTGTTTGATATTGCAAAGAAACATGATCTGTTATTAGAAGAAGAACCGGAATATGGTGGAAGAGCATATTTAGAGAAACAGGATTTTATTATTGCCAAGCAAAAGGAACAACTGGCAGAACAAGAACGGAAACTTGAAGACCTAACCATGAAAATTGAAGACGTAGAAGCTCTGATCGATGAGGTCGCAGAGATTGCTTATGATAAGGCGGTAGAGGTTGTAACCAATACCGTAAAAATAGAAACGCACAAAGAAGATATTCGTCTGGTAGAGCAATCAAAAGCATGGGTACTCTCCCCGGAACGAAAAGCATCAAAAAAAGAGTGTGAATATGCTGCAAAGCGTTTAGATGGTGTCATTACAAAAATTACCAATGCCATGAAATCTACAATTCAGAAAATTCATACAACATTGATGAAACCAGAGGTTAAAAAGGAAGGTATGGAACAGATTAAGAAAAAAGCCAGAACTTCTATTTTGGAAAAGCTGAATAGAAATAAGGCTGAAATTGCAGAACGGGATGCTATGAAAAGACATCAAAAGGCTGTTCCAAAGTATGATATGGAGTTGTAAAATGCTTGTTATTCTTATAATAAAAATAGAGATTATTTTATGTTTAGGCAATAATATACCAAATAAAGGTTGATATTATAAAACATATGGTTTATAAAAAACTACGTGGAGGTCAGAATGAATACTGCTGATTTAATAAGGAAATTATGTAATGAACAAAATATTAGTATTACTGCACTTGCAAGAAAGATAGGACAATCTCCTCAAAATTTTGGCAAGAAGCTAAAACGCAATACCGTTTCGCAGTCTGAACTAATTCGAATTGCAGATGCTCTCGGAGTTATTTATGAGCAAACATTTACTTCTCATAGTGAAGGAGATATGAATGAGGTATCAAATTACAATTCATTGATAAACAAATATGTCAGCAATGAACTTGGCTTAACTATTCAACCAGAAGAAAATGATTCAGAATCGCTTGATAACAATTATATGAAGCTAGACAATAATGCATTTGTTAAGATAAATGCATTATTATATAACGTACCACATTATACTGCAGAATTTCGTGCTAAACAATTGTCAGAAGATACCTATAAAGTTATATATGATAAGGGTCTTGGTCATCTGCAACAATCTGCCCAAAATAGAGAGCGATTCAGAGCTAATGTAGTTGCATTTGGTACAAATAACGATATTACAGGACAAGCCGAACTTGAGAAGTTTCACTTGAAGATATCATCACTTGCCTTAGTTACCTTTGATATTGCTACAATTGTTACAAATCAGTATTATTTAGCGAAAATCGACAGTAAGCTAAGTTCACTGGATGATAAGTTAGATCATGTCCAAAAATTTTTGGAAGAGAGCAAGAAAAGTGATTTGTGGGCTAATGGACAGTTTTTAAAAGATGTGTCAAGTAAACTTTATGAGATAACTCTTGATGAACAATATAGATTAACAACACTTATAAATGTTCAAAGCATCAGAATAAGCACACTGTCTAATGTGAAATTCTATCACAAGATGATGCAAGAGTATGTCAAAGGTAAATTAGATAAAAATTTGAAAAAGTTCTCAGATACCCAAGATGTTCTGAAGCAGTTTTACGAACATTTTGATGCTTATCTTTATTCGATATATGTATACGGATTTGCCTATATTATCGAAATAGTTCTAGCACAAATTTCAGAAAAGGAATTTTTAAATAAAGTAAGGGATGAGATACAGAGTGTAATAAATAGTTTTCAGAATGACTATACAAGAGAATTGCAACAGTTTATTGATGGTGTAAAGAGTCTAAATCCAGGATCATTAACTGAAGCATTCTCTGGATGTAAGCCTAAATTTCACAATTATGGAAATTCTTGGGGAACACTTTTGCTTGAAGCTGTGACATTAATGGCAAACCTCGCTGCAACTCATGACAAAGAAAAAAAGAATTCTCAGAAAGATGAGATTGAGAGACAATTTCAATTTTTGCAAAAGCGAACAAAGATATGCATCAGTGATCTTGAATTTCCTATTCAAGCAATCGAACAACTTAATAAAATATACAATGAGCCACTGGAACTGCTTGTAACAGGCGATGCAGCTTATTTACATGTAAATAATAAATTATTGTAAATAACAAGTACCTCCATAAAGAATCTCTTCCTAATAACCCTTCAGCTGCTTTAAACCAACATATGCATTCTTCCACCGATGCACATGTGTATGCTTTAGATGCATTAATTGCTTGATGATTGGAGGCTAATTAAGCAATCTTAAAACGAATGCCTAGAGAGTTTTCGACCCTCTAGGTATCCGTTTTATTCAATGGATACCTCAAATATGCTATTGAAGAAATCTTCATTTTGTAACAATTTCGGAACTCTATCTGAAAGCATTTTAATAAATTCTTCTTCACAAGAACGATACTCATCAAAATTATTCGAATCTGCCAAACCACCTGGTGTATCGGTAATATCATAGAGTTTTTCCGCTTTTACTTTATATTTATCCATTTCCATAATTAGAATTTTATATTCAGCCGAATCAATCTGACTATTAAATAAAATAGAAAAATGTTTTTCGAATTCATCAACGATACAAACTTCGCCTTTGCCGTTCATCATAACAAAGGGAACTGCCGTAAACCCCTCTTCATTTTCATCTGCATCTATTTGATCTCCCAAAATGTGTACATAATAAATCACAGCGGCCAAACTATTATAACGCGGATCCAATGATTTGTTTTTATCCTTAAAACCAAAGAATTCCTTGATTTTTGCAAGAAATCCTATCTTTGAATTTTCTCCATCAAAAATAGTCTTTACCGTATTTTGCAGAATAACCTTTCGGCTTTTCCAATTGGCTTTATCTCCATCTAAACCGTCTTTTGAATAGTCATAATCCCAACCTTTGTGTGTATATGCCCGATGTGTATACCCTGATGCAGTATAGTTAATACCATTTTTTTCAAAGGAATCGGTTGTATTTGCTGGAAGGTCAGGAACACCTATGTCACTTAGTGCTTCTAAAGCTATTTGACCTTTTTTGGCTCCATTAAAAAAGTCCACACATAAGTAACTGGCATACTGCAAGTCCTCTATATACTGTTTTTGCTTACTTCCTTTCTCAAGTTTTTTATAATACGAATCCATTTCTCCAAAAAGTACTTGCCGCATTTTTTCATTGTGATACTCAGCATCTCCTGCAAACGTATTAAGTGGTATTGCGAATATCATAACAATCAGTAGTAAAAACGACCATCGTATTCTTTTCATCAATCCACCCTCGTAAATACATAATTCTTAAACACTTTATTCATTATTCCACCTTTAGCAATAACAGTAAACTCAAAAACTTCCGCTTCAATATTAGAATCCTTATCAGGTATAATCTCAATTACAACTCTATCAACATCCGCATAATTGTATTTGTGCGCTTCCGTGCTCTTATATGTAATACTAAAGGTATCCACGTCTTCCGGATTCGCCCTGCTTCCAGAATCAATTTTCCATTTTTCAATTAATTCTTTCTTCGTTCCTTTATAAACCGTTACCTTTAATGATGAATTTTCAGAAAGAAACTTTGCTGGTATTGTAATAGTGTCTTCACTCATTAACACTTTACTTTCATCATTTGGAGATGACTCCTGTTCAAACCAGAATAAATTGTCAATCGTTTCATTCAGAAACAGTTTCTCCCCATTCGGATGAATAATATTCATGATACTCTGCTTATCTGAATCACTGATACCCAGTTCCTCTGATAATGCGAACAACAACTGACAGTTAATCAACAATGCCTGAGAAACTGGTGGCAATTGTATATTTGTTTCATTAATTGCATTCTTGTTTTCTTTTTTTATATCTCGGTTTGCAATTGGATGAAAACCGCTCTGAGTATCCTTAATTTTAGGTTTCTTCATATATTCAGCATTTTCTTTTCGCTGTTCATTCACAAGATTATTAACATTATTCTTTGTAATAGTATAGGCATTCTCCAAATATTCAATGTTATTTGTCCTTGCATATAGTCCAAGGCAGCTCTGTGCAACAAGATAACGCAATTTCCAATCATCTTGATCTGAATTATTTATAATTTCTGTTGCATAGTGATCAATAGTTTTTACATATGCATCACCTGTCAAAATCTCGTCTGCTGCAGCCATAGCAAAAGGCAGCGTTTGGGCAAATTCATAATCTTTTCTGAAAATATGACAATCCAACTTTTCATACTCTTCAATTGCATCAAGACATTTCTGATAATCACCATGTCCATAGTAACTTGAGACCAAGGTGAGCCAATACGGTCCGAATTTCTGGTATTTCTTCTTGCTTTCATCAGTTTCAAAAAACTGAATTTTTGATTCAGTATTTCCGTTGTTTTTCCACTGTACAAAGGTATCCACATCTTTTTCTGTTAATGAAACATCGTCTGGGAGGCTATATTCTCTTGTGATTTCAATCATATAGTCAAAGGCATCCGAGCGGTTTTCGTGAAGATATTCGGATTCCGCATCTTCTAGTTTCCAAGTTTCTTTAAGATGTTCTAATTCCGCTGTTTCTACAAAAGACGTATAGCTACTGTAGGAATCAATAGCCATATAAGCTACAGAAGCGATCGTTTTTGCAAAACTTCCGGACTCAATTGCACTTAACAACCCTAAAGGATTAGGCACTGCTTTCTTTAGTGCCTGGGCGCAGTTTTGATCATACAAATATTCGGTTCTTTCTCTTTGAGCATCAAGCATACGAAATTTTTGTAGGATATCTAGCAAGGTGGTAAGTTGCTCTTGTGTATCTTCATCTACATTCGGAGATGTATTGTTAATCAGAGCAGAATAAGTTTCTTCCAAAAACACTTTGCTGCTATTAGAAGAACTGATTTCTGTTGAAAGCACTGTCAGATAATTCAACATGTATGCTGAATTAAGCTGAACTTGATCAAGGCTCTCGTTTTCATCAATTGCATTCCCTGTTGTCTCCCCCAGTTCATCTGACTGTTGAACCGCCTGTGTTAAATTATCTGCTTTCATCACACCAGAAGTCGTTTTTACACTATTTTCGTCTTCTTTATTAGAGGATGCATCGCTTTCTATTGTCTCTTGATCTGCCGTTTCTACAGTATCTGAAGAATTATCTTTCGTTTCTATGTCGCTACTGCATGCAGTAGCAAATACTGCACAGACTAACACTATACAAGCAATCCATCTGATCTTCTTTGTCCTTCCCATATTCCTTTTCTCCTCGCATAAATGCCCCGTAGCATTTACAATTACTCTTTCGCTATTCATAGTCACAAAGGCAGAAGATACCTACCAGATTCAGTACTAAATAATCTGTTTAATCGTTACGCCGCCTGCTGATAATCAATCACAGCAATTTCCTGCATCAGTTTCTTTGCCATATCTACAATAATTTCCAGCTTTTCAGCGACTTCATCGGTGTAATATTTCTCACCGCACTGATCGCATTCAAGGCACGGCACATTTTTAATTACGATAACGCAATTTTTATAATTTACCACATGGGTTGTAGTGCTTTCTACCGTAGTGGTATTTTTACAGAACATACACATATTTATTTCCCCTTTCTTCTCGTTTTTAAATCATCTTCAAATTTCCTTGTATCCGGGTAATAAGCCGTTATGATGTATATATTTATACTATCACATCCGACAACAATATGCAAAATCCGGTTATTAATAGTAAGCCCAAAAATCAGACAGCTAGGATTCGGATAATCGTCCGGGTAATCCTCAATGATTTCTCCGGTCAGAATACCGTTTTTCACATCAGCTCTGCTGATATCACGTTCCTGCATTCGCTCTAAACAGTGTTTTGTCCAAATAATTTTAGATTCAGTACATAATTTCTGATATGTTTTTAAATCCATTCCATCACTCCTTCTTATTATCTTTACTGCTGTCTATAAGTATATTTGTCATAAGTCCCTGAAATATTTTCAGATTCTCATCACTCAGTCCAAGCGGTGAAAGCATCTGTGTTGTAAGACTAGCCACGGTTTCTGCGGTTATATTCTGACGCAAATCAACAGTCTCATTATGAAGTTTCTGAATCTGTCCTATCATCTCCTCAGCAGAAATATCTTCAACTGGCTCTGCGTACTGCTCTTTCACATCTTTCATGATTCGTAGAAAGAGTGATTTTAGCTTTTCCAGATCCGCCTCTGTACCTGAGACTTTTTGAGCATTTAGCTGGCGGATATCTTTCCTGCCCTCAATGCTTTGTGCTGGATTAGCTTTCATGTATTCCGAAATATCTGCTGTAGCCAGATCAATCACACTGTTTCTTGTCAGAAATCCTTCCTCATGCGCGCTTTCAAAGTAGACTTCGGCATAATCCATGAGTGAAATAAAGTATTTATGCTCAATGATCCGACTGAGCAGCTCCATATTCACTTTCCCGGACAATAGCGTAACCAATGCCCTGTGAGACAATCCCAATTCATCCAGTTCCACATTCTTCGGGGTTCTGACACTGGTTTTTCCTAACAGATAGTCGGTAGACACACCAAAGTAATCGGCAAATTTTATCACAAGTTCGTGTCCGATACTTTTTATATCTTCATTTTCAATTCTGGTAAGCTGAGACGCAGGGATTCCAAGGTCTTCGCTTACCTGTTTTTTCGTTAAGCCCTTTTCAATTCGTAAATCGCCGATTTTCTGATGTATATTCCCTGGTAATTCAGCCATCTTATCAACTCCCTGTCACTATTGTACCGCTGCTAATTATCGGCGTCAATCTGAATAATTGCAGATTTGCAATTTCTAATCTCTTGCGTTTGTGGAAATTACATTTTCTGCAAGAAAAACTGTTCCTGGAAAAACGTATGCTATGATTTCGGTATGGAAAAGCGGAACCGCTTTTTAACAGGTAATTTAACCATCAGTGTACTTTGAAAATTTCATAACATTTTTCAGGTAACAAGATAACGATACTCCTGCATAGTCACAGTCCGTGCGTTAAAAGCGTCCCCGGCAATGAGTGCAGCTCGGAGAGATCCTCGGAGGGGTGAAATTCCCGTGGGTGATACACCGCCTGAAAAATTTTGGACAGACACCAGACAACCCAATCTGACATAGGATAAATCAGCGAAATATTTGATAGAGAGGATGTGATAACCATGGGAAAGCCAACCTATTATCTCTGGCGGAACGATTTTTCTACCCAGGAAGAATTTGAAGCTGCCAGAGAACGCTTTACAAGAATTGGATTCCGGGTTGTCACATACTTTGACGGACAGCAGGATCAGGATATCCATACCGGAATCAAGACGTTAATTAAAAATCACTGGGAAGATTGTACATCAGATTTCTAAAGTTTCTGTTTACATCCAGACAAATATAATATATCATAATATTACATTATTCATATTTTATAATTTCACTAAAAGAAAGGAAATACTATGAATGCAGGATATGTGCGTCTTTCCAGAGATGATGATAAAAAAAATTATGTGTCCATCGAAAATCAGAAGCTGATTATTAATCAATATGCCGCTGAGCATGGAGAAGTCATTGACCGTTGGTATGAGGATGACGGTGTTTCTGGATATATCTTTGATCGTCCGGGATTTCAGGCAATGATGGCGGATTTGGAAAAAGATATTGATACGGTATATGTCAAAGATTTTTCCAGACTTGGACGCCACAATGCCAAAGTGCTTCTGCTTCTGGATGAGTTTCAGGAGCGTGGAAAGCATTTGGTTGTCATTGATGACAATTATGATTCTCTGGATTCCAGTGACGATACCATTGGTATTAAAACATGGTTCAATGAGCGTTATGTGAAAGATACCAGCAAGAAAATCAAACGTGCCATCGGAGCCAGACAGAAAGAGGGAACTTTGATGACACAGCCGCCCTTCGGTTATCGGAGAAATGAAAAAGATAAAAGCGTATTAGAGATCGTTCCGAAAGAGGCCGAGTATGTAAAAATGGTTTATGATCTGTACATTGCAGGTTCCGGCTATCGCAAGATTGCCAACTATCTGACCGATCAGGAGATTCCCACCCCATCTATGGTTCGCCATGAAAGGGAACTGGAGGAGGGGCATATCACAAAAAGAACGATTGCTGCCAAATGGTCTGACAGTATGATAAAAGATCTACTGGATAATGATTTTTATATTGGTACATTTCGTTTGAGAAAGCGTGCCAGAAATACCGTTCATGGCAAGGACAAGCGTGTACCAAAAGAGGAACAGTGCGTTTTTGAAAATCATCATCCGGCTATTATTGACAAAGCAACCTTTCAACTGGTACAGGAATTAAAGGAAAAACGCAACCGGACAAATTATCGCGGCAGCCGCGGAGAGTGGATCGGTTCGGAAATTCCGAATCCGTTTGGAAGCGTTCTGTTTTGCAAAGATTGTGGGAAACGGCTTACTCCAATTAAACGGGATACAAGGAAATATTACATCTGTACAACCTACAATACAAAAGGTAGACGCTACTGTTCCAAAGCGCATTTAATTGAAGAAGCTGATTTGATGGAGGATGTTCTGACCTATATCAAAATGTGCCGGAACGCCCTTTGTGAAGTAATTGCAACCTATGATTTGAAAGATTTTGAAGCAGATCAAAAATCTGTTGAGAAGCATAAAGAGGAACTGCAAAACAGCATTACAGAGAGAAAAGAGCAATTAAAGGTATTATTCAAACAAAAAGTCCGTGATCTTGCCAATGCACCCGGAAATGAAGATATTATCAATGAAAGCTATGATTCTCTCCAGCAGGATATCATGTCTCAGATTCATGGTTTGGAAATGCAGCTTGCTGAACTAAAGACTACTGCACTGGAAACGCCGGAGGTCAAAGATAAGCTGCAAAATGCACTGGCAGTCGTTGATAAAATCATCGCTGGCGGTATTCTTGACCGCAGGGACATTGAACTTCTCATAGATCGGATCGTAGTAGATGAAGATGGATTTCCGGAAATTCGGTTGAAATACGGTCTTTCCAGACTAATTACCTACAGTCCGGCAGAGGAAATGAACCGCAGAGAGAATACCATTATTTTTACTGCTATGAAGCTGGTTATGGAAGATAACCGCGGATATACATCTGCAAAATTTTTATCTGAACATCTGACAGAACTCGGATACAAAAAATCCAAGCACAGCGTACTGCCTTATATTGAATTGATGAAAGAATTTGGGATTTTGGAAGCTGCCGAGAATCCCTTAAAACCATATACTATCGTCAAATCAAAGGCAGATATAGCGAACATTATGGCGTCCTTTCATCCTGATCGGGCATCTGACGGCAGAATTGATTCTAAATCGGAACAGAATTTACATGGTATAGTGAACGACAGGAGGAATGCCGGAAATGGTATTTGAATATATCCTGAAGGAAAACGGCATCGATCCGGAAAAGGATCTGGAAATTGACCAGAGCATTGATTTTGGTTCCACAGCAGCCGCGTTTTCCGGCCATCAGGGAGATTTCAGCGTCGAGTTCGAACCATCCGCCACGGCTCTTGAAAAAGAAGGAGTTGGATATGTCGTAGCCTCTCTCGGAGTGGATTCCGGATATGTTCCGTACACTTCCTACAGCGCTAAAAGCAGTTTTATGGAAGAACATCCGGAAATTATCCAGAAGTTTACAAATGCTCTTCAAAAAGGTATGGAATATGTACAGAACCATACCCCTGAGGAAATCGCAAAGGTGATCGAGCCTCAGTTCGCTGAAACTGATTTAGAAACCATCACAACGATTGTAAAACGTTATTATGAACAGGACACCTGGAAAGATAATCTTGTATTTGAGGAGAAAAGCTTTGAACTTCTACAGGATATCCTGGAAAGCGCAGGAGAACTTGACGAACGTGTTGACTATAAAAGTCTGGTTACCACTGAATATGCATTAAAAGCCGTAAACGAAAGAGCATGATTCCCTTCGGCTGAATGATCGCTATAAACAAAAATCCGGGTGCCGCACTTTGCAGCACCCGTAAATCAAAAATGGCTTACTCCCTTGCTGAGCGTACTGTTATGATACTTGCTGGAATAAGTGACATCTTCCCCAAACCATTCCGGCGGGATATATGCCCTGGCCGTCTCTTCCGAGGAAAATTCCACTTCTGCCAGCAGCAGCCCTTCATAGGTTTCGTGGAAGACGTCCAGTTCGATAGTCAGCCCCTCTTTTTCCGGGATCAGATACCTTGTTTTTACGATCACGATCCCGTCTGCCTTGGGCTTCAAATGCTCATAGGCCGCCTGAGTCAGCGGGAGATTATATTCTTCTCTTGCAAGCAGCCCTTTGGATTTATAGGTCAGATAATATTCTTCGTCCTGCCTGCGGATGCGCACCACCGGCTCTGTGCAGAGATAGCCCTGTTCGATCTTATGCGACGGATACTGCTCCAGCTCTTTTGGGAGATTTTCCTTTATAATGAGAAATTTTCTTTCTATTTCCATTTAAATCCTGCCTTTCTTAATATTAGTCCTGAATTTATGTTATGTAATTTAAGTATATCCATTTCATTGCAAAAAGGAAAGGGAAATGTTTTATAAAAGAAGAGAAATGTTTTGTAACGAAAAAAGAGAAATGTTTTATAAAAAGAAAGAGAAATGTTTTGTAAAAAAGAAAGAGAAATGTTATACTATCTGTAGCAAAAAAAGTGAAAGGTAACAAGAGTGAAAGGTAACTGTTTGCGCCATAGGTGTGAACAATAACAACTGTTTGCGCCGCAGATGCGCACAGCATCAGTAAAAGAACAGGAGGCAGGTTGATGAGCAAGGTTTATATTTTTCTGGCGGACGGATTTGAAGATATTGAAGGACTGACCGTAGTGGATTTAATGCGCAGAGCGGGGATCGAGATCGATACCGTATCGATCAAAGAAAGCAGGGAGGTTATTACTTCCCATAACATAACGCTCCTGACTGACCGTATTTTTTCGGAAACTGATTTCTCGGATGCGGATATGCTGGTGCTTCCGGGGGGAATGCCGGGAACCAGATATCTTGGGCAGTACGGCCCTCTGACGGAATTACTGACAGGTTTCTATAACAAAGGCGGCAAGATAGCTGCGATCTGTGCAGCGCCCAGTGTTTTTGCCGATCTTGGCTTTTTAGATGGAAGAAAAGCCACCTCCTACCCTTCCTTTATGGATAAGCTTGGCAAAGCGGAAACCACGGAGGATTCCGTAGTGGTTGACGGAAACGTGACTACCAGCAGAGGCATGGGAACCGCCATTGATTTTGGGCTTTCCCTGATCGCACAGCTTGAAGGAGAGGAAAAAGCAAAGGAAATCGCGGATTCTATCGTATTTTTACGCTAAAACCTGCGAAAAAACTCTGGCGTTTTTCAGATTCTTGTGCTATACTAGCGTAATGACTGTAAATATATCTTATTTCAGATAAAAATCTGGTCTGCGGCGCAGGCAGATTTGAACGCAAGTCGTACAGCGGCCTGCGCTCATAAGTATGCAGCGAAGCGGAATGCGGATGTCCGTTTTACAGCGGCAGGACAGAAACATGCTGAGTCATTACAAGGCAAGTTAGAATATTTACCCTGAATATTAAGGAGGAACACGAAACATGAGTTTACAGGTGGAGAAAATGGAAAAAAACATGGCAAAACTGACAATCGAAGTTTCTGCCGAAGATTTAGACGCGGCTATGCAGAAAGCATACCAGAAAACCAAAGGAAAAATTTCCATTCCTGGATTCCGTAAAGGAAAAGCTCCGAGAAAAATGATTGAACAGATGTATGGTAAAGGCATTTTTCTGGAAGATGCCGCAAATGCCCTGATTCCGGAACACTACAATAAGGCCCTGGCAGAGTGTGACCTGGAAATCGTTTCTCAGCCGCAGATCGATGTGACGCAGGCTGAACCTGGCAAACCTTTCATCTTTACGGCAGAAGTAGCCGTTAGGCCTGAAGTAACTCTTGGGGAATACAAAGGCATAGAGGTTGTAAAGGCAGAAATTGATGTTACAGATGAAGAAGTAGAAGCAGAACTGAAGAAAGAGCAGGAGAAGAATTCCAGAACGATTACTGTAGAAGACCGCGGCGCTGAAAACGGCGATGTTGTAACCATCGACTTTGAAGGCTTTGTGGATGATATTCCTTTTGACGGCGGCAAAGGCACAGAATATCCGCTGACTCTTGGCTCCAATACATTCATCCCGGGATTTGAAGAGCAGTTAGTCGGCGCAAAGACTGGCGACTATGTAGAAGTAAACGTTACTTTCCCGGAAGAATACCAGGCGCCGGATCTGGCGGGCAAAGCAGCCGTATTCAAATGTGACGTAAAGAAGATCGAAGCGAAAGAACTTCCGGAACTGGATGACGATTTTGCACAGGACGTATCTGAATTTGATACTCTGGCAGAATATAAAGAAGACGTAAAGAAAAAGCTTACAAAGAATAAAGAAGAACAGGCTCTGCGTGCTAAAGAAGACGCTGTTGTCGATAAGATCATCGAAAACGCGGAAATGGAGATCCCGGAGCCGATGGTTGAGTCCCAGGCCCGTCAGATGGCGGATGATTTCAGCAGAAGAATGCAGTCTCAGGGATTATCCATGGAGCAGTATTTCCAGTTTACCGGCCTGACTGCCGACAAGATGCTGGAGGATATGAAGCCTCAGGCACTGAAGAGAATTCAGACAAGACTGGTTCTGGAAAAGATCACAGAAGTAGAAAACATTCAGCCAAGCGATGAAGAAGTAGATGCAGAGATCGCTAATATGGCTGAGACCTATAAGATGGAAGTTGACAAATTAAAAGAAATCCTTGGCGACCGCGAATTAGAGCAGATGAAGAAGGATATGGCTGTACAGAAGGCCGTAACTATGGTTGCTGAGGCAGCAAAGGAAGTATAAGCAGGATTTCCGTTTGCAACAGGAATGCCTGCATGGGCCAACGATAGGAGGCGTGTATATGAGTTTAGTACCTTATGTCATTGAGCAGACCAGCAGAGGAGAAAGAAGCTACGATATTTATTCAAGGCTTTTGAAGGACCGCATTATTTTTCTCGGAGAAGAAGTTAACGATGTAAGCGCAAGTATTGTCGTAGCGCAGCTTCTTTTCCTGGAAGCGGAGGATCCCGGGAAGGATATCCAACTGTATATTAACAGCCCCGGCGGTTCCGTAACGGCGGGGATGGCGATCTATGATACGATGAAATATATCAAATGCGATGTATCCACCATCTGCCTTGGAATGGCGGCCAGTATGGGAGCGTTTCTTTTGGCAGGCGGCACTAAGGGCAAGAGGTTTGCCCTTCCGCATTCTACGATCATGATCCATCAGCCGTCCGGCGGCGCCCAGGGACAGGCGACGGAGATCCAGATCGTGGCTGACCATATTGCTCAGACCAAGAGGACACTCAATGAAATCCTGGCAGAGAACACCGGACAGCCCTATGAGGTTGTGGAAAAGGATACAGACCGCGATAATTATATGACAGCAGAAGAAGCGAAGGCATATGGCTTGATTGACGGTGTTGTCATGCATAAATAACCCAAAAGAAAAGACTCCTGCTTTCCAGGAGTCTTATCTTGTTCTATATTAGAGTAGATTGTGAGAAAGGAATATAACAAAATCCATGGCAGATAAGATAAGAGAAGGAAAGGTCAGATGCTCATTTTGTCATAAAACAGAAGACCAGGTCCAAAAGCTGATCGCGGGACCGGACGGAGCAGCCTATATCTGTGATGAATGTATTGCTATTTGCGGCGAGATCATGGAAGAAGAGTTTGGCTTTTATGAGCAGGATGAATACAACAGAGGAATTAATTTATTAAAACCGGAAGAAATCCATGCTATTCTGGACGATTACGTTATCGGGCAGGATGCGGCAAAGAAAGCTCTGGCCGTGGCTGTGTATAACCATTATAAGCGTGTGACTGCCTCCCGCAATCTGGACGTGGAGCTGCAGAAGAGCAATATCCTGATGCTTGGGCCGACAGGTTCAGGTAAGACGCTTCTGGCCCAGACTTTGGCAAGGATGTTGAACGTACCTTTTGCCATTGCAGATGCAACCACTCTGACAGAGGCGGGCTATGTGGGCGAGGATGTGGAGAATATTCTTCTGAAGATCATCCAGGCAGCGGACGGCGATATCGAACGCGCCCAGTATGGAATCATATATATTGACGAAATTGACAAGATCACCAGAAAATCTGAAAATGCTTCTATCACCCGTGATGTATCCGGCGAGGGAGTACAGCAGGCGCTGCTGAAGATTCTGGAAGGAACCATTGCAAGCGTGCCGCCTCAGGGAGGCAGGAAGCATCCGCATCAGGAATTTATCCAGATCGATACTACGAATATCCTGTTTATTTGCGGAGGCGCTTTTGAGGGGATCGACAAGATCATCGAGGCAAGAAAGGACACCAAATCCATCGGCTTTGGCGCGGAGGTTGACGTAAAGAAGGAACGTAATGTAGGAGAGGTGCTGAAGGAGGTTATGCCGGAGGATTTCATCAAATTCGGCCTGATCCCGGAGTTTATCGGACGTGTTCCGGTAGTTGTGACTCTGGACGCTTTGGATGAAGCGGCGCTGATCCGTATTTTAAGAGAACCTAAGAACTCGCTGACAAAGCAGTATCATAAATTATTTGAAATGGACGGGGTGGAACTTGACTTTGAAGAGGATGCCCTGGAGCTGGTAGCCAAGAAGTCTCTGGAGCGCAAAACAGGCGCAAGAGGACTTCGCGCGATCATGGAAAATTCCCTGATGGATCTGATGTACAAAACACCTTCAGACGATACCATCCGCAAATGTATCATTACCAAGGAAGTGGTGGAAGGCACCGGAGAACCGGAGATTATCCATGGAGAGGCGCCTGTACCCCAGATTGGCAGAAGAAACAACCGTTCCAGAAAAAAAGGCAAACCGGAAACTGCTTGAGGAAGGGACTGATGATAAATGGAAAATCTGATTACCGTGCTGCCGGCCATCGCCCTTCGGGGAACCACTATTTTGCCGGATATGATCGTCCACTTTGATGTGAGCAGAGGACGTTCAGTCAAGGCGATTGAGGCGGCCATGCTGCACGACCAGAAGATTTTTCTGATTACCCAGAAGAACCCGGAAATCGAAAATCCCGGGTTTATGGATTTATACCAGATTGGAACGATTGCCTATATTAAACAGGTAGTCAAGATGCCCCATGACCTGCTCCGGGTACTTGTAGAAGGCATTGAGCGTGCGGAGCTTTTAAGCCTGGAACAGGAATTTCCGTATATCAGGGCAGAGGCGGCATTATTTGAAAAGGAAGAAGGCAGGGGGCTTGCCCCTGCGGTAAAGGAAGCCATGCACAGAAGCATCCGCGAATTATTCCATCATTATTGTATGGAAAGCGGAAAGGTCAGCAAGGAGCTTGTGGCGCAAATTTTGAATATTAAGGATGTAGATGAGCTGATGACGCAGGTCTCTGTCAATCTCCCCCTGTCCTATCAGAATAAGCAGAGGATTCTGGAAGCAGTTTCCCTGGAAGAGCGGTATGAGGTGCTGGGGGCGATACTGAGTAATGAAATCGACGTCATGCAGATCGGAAAAGAACTTCAGAAAAAATTAAAGAGCCGTATCGATAAAAACCAGCGGGAATATATTCTCCGGGAACAGCTCAAACTGATAAGGGAAGAGCTGGGCGAGGAAAATACTTCCGATGCAGCGGAGGAATACCGCAAAAAGCTGGAAAAGCTTGAGGCATCCAGGGAAGTGAAGGAGAAGATCAGCAAGGAGATCGACCGTTTTAAGAGTTTAAACAGTAATGCTTCTGAAAGCTCTGTTTTAAGCGGCTATATTGAAACCCTCCTGGCGCTTCCGTGGGATAAGCGTTCCAGTGATTCCGATGATCTGAAGGAAGCGTGGAAAATTCTTGAGGAGGGCCATTACGGCCTGAAGGATGTGAAGGAACGGATCATGGAATTTCTTTCCGTCCGGAAGCTTACCTCCAAAGGAAAAAGCCCGATTCTTTGTCTGGTGGGTCCTCCCGGAACAGGAAAGACTTCTATTGCCAAATCTGTTGCGGAGGCCCTTCACAAAAAATATGTGCGCATTTGTCTGGGCGGAGTCCGTGATGAGGCGGAGATCCGCGGCCACAGGAAGACCTATGTGGGAGCTATGCCGGGAAGGATCACCGTCGCTTTAAAGCAGGCGGGAGTCAGCAACCCGCTGATGCTTCTGGATGAGATTGACAAAACCAGCAGCGATTATAAGGGCGATACTTCATCAGCGCTGCTGGAGGTACTGGATCCGGAACAGAACAGCCGGTTTACAGATCACTATGTGGAAATCGCGCAGGATCTGTCAGAAGTGCTATTTATTGCAACTGCCAATGACATCCAGGGGATTCCCCGTCCGCTTTTGGATCGTATGGAGGTCATTGAGATTTCCGGCTATACGGAAAATGAGAAGGAACACATTGCGAAGGAACATTTGATTCCCAAGCAGATGGAAATTAACGGTATCGAAAAGGGCAGGCTTGTGATCCAGAGCGCCGCCCTGAGTAAGATCATCAATCTTTATACAAAAGAAGCGGGCGTCCGTAATCTGGAGCGTAAGATCGGACAGATCTGCCGCAAGGCCGCCAGAGAGATCATGGAGAACGGTAAGTCCAGGGTGGTTGTCACAGGCAAAAACCTTACGGATTTTCTGGGAAAAGAACGTTACAATTATCTGATGGCGAATAAGAAAGACGAGATCGGTATTGCCCGCGGGCTTGCATGGACGCAGGTGGGAGGGGATACTCTTCAGATTGAGGTCAACGTCATGCCCGGTAAGGGAGAACTGACATTAACAGGGCAGCTTGGAGATGTAATGAAGGAATCGGCACAGGCAGGTATTTCCTATATTCGTTCCGTTGCCGGGGAGTACGGAATCAAGCCGGAGTTTTTCCGGGAAAATGATATTCACGTACATATCCCGGAGGGAGCTGTTCCCAAGGACGGTCCGTCAGCAGGTATTACCATGGCTACCGCCATGCTTTCCGCTATTATCGGGAAGGCAGTCCGCGCGGATGTGGCAATGACCGGGGAGATCACCTTAAGAGGCCGTGTCCTGGCCATCGGCGGATTAAAGGAGAAGCTTTTGGCTGCCAAGTATGCCCGTATCAGGCAGGTTTTGGTTCCAAAGGAAAACGAGCCGGATATTCAGGAAATGGATAAGGAAATTATTGACGGGCTTACCATTTCCTTTGTGGAAAACATGGGCGATGTTTTAGAGGAAGCGCTCAGTAAATAATATGATATCAGATGTGCAGGGACTCATGATCGAGTCTTGAATGAGAGACAAGAGTGTGTTTGAAAATTGCTTTCTGCAAGATGTATTCCAGTGGGGGATGCAGATTGCGGGAATGAATTTTCAAACACGCTCTAGAAACAATCGCTCATAATACAGAATATAAGAATGGGGAGGGCTCCTATGATAATTAGAAACGTATCCCTTGATATTGTCTGCGGCATTACCAGTAAGCTGCCTGATACAGGGAGGCCCGAGATCGCTTTTGCGGGAAAGTCCAATGTAGGGAAATCTTCCCTGATTAACGGCCTGATGAACCGCAAGTCTCTGGCCCGTACCAGCGCGCAGCCGGGAAAGACGCAGACCATTAATTTTTATAATATTAACGAATGCATGTATCTGGTGGATCTTCCCGGATACGGCTATGCAAAGGTCGCCCAGTCAGAAAAAGAAAAATGGGGCAAAATGATCGAAAGATATCTTCATACATCCAAAAACCTGAAAGCAGTCTTTCTGCTTATTGATATCCGGCACGATCCGTCTGCCAACGATAAGCAGATGTATGAATGGATCGTTCATAACGGATATGAGCCGATCATTATTGCCACGAAGCTGGACAAGCTGAAACGGAGCCAGGTGCAGAAAAATATAAAAGCAATCCGTGACGGACTGGGTCTTCGCATGGATAACGTACTGATTCCTTTTTCCGCGGAAACAAAACAGGGAAGAGAAGAAATCTGGGCTCTGATCGACGAATTGACAGGTATGGAATCCTGTTAACATCAGAGAGTACAGGAATATGTGGTTTATATCAGATGTGAGATGACTCCCGCCTCCATAGGCGGTGAGTAACAAACTCGTATCAGTGGCGGGAGTCAATCCCCCATCTGATATACGCTCCGCGAGGATGTGCAGGGATTCGGTTTGGAATTATGTCAGCATAGCTGACCCGAATCCCGCACCAAGACTCGCGAGCGAGTCTTGAATGGGCAGCAGGGAGGACAACATGGGAATTATTAAGGCTTTGAAGCTGGGATTTGATTATCTGAAATATGATGAAGACGGTAATGTGTCGGATACACAGCGGGCTGTCGACGATGTAAACCTGGACATTGAAGCCGGGGAATTTGTGGCGATCCTGGGGCATAACGGCTCCGGGAAATCAACTCTGGCAAAGCATATGAACGCGCTGCTTCTGCCTACAGAGGGAACCCTGTGGGTGGATGGCATGGATACGTCAAAGGAGCCGGAGCTATGGAAGATCCGTCAGAAGGCCGGAATGGTATTTCAGAATCCGGATAACCAGATCATCGGGACCGTGGTGGAAGAGGATGTGGGTTTTGGACCGGAAAATATGGGTATTCCCACGGAAAATATCTGGAAGCGTGTGGATGACAGTCTGGAAAAGGTCGGTATGACAGCATACCGTTATCATTCTCCCAATAAGCTGTCCGGCGGGCAGAAGCAGAGAGTCGCGATCGCAGGTGTGGTAGCCATGCAGCCGCAGTGTATTGTTTTGGACGAGCCGACTGCCATGCTGGATCCCAATGGGCGCAGGGAGGTTCTGGACGCCGTAAGGGAGCTGAACAGAAAAGAAAATGTTACGGTCATTCTGATCACCCACTATATGGAAGAGGTTATCCACGCAGACAGAGTTATCGTGATGGATGGGGGAAAGATAGTGATGCAGGGAACTCCGAAGGAAATCTTTTCCCAGGTGGAGACTTTGAAGCACTACCGTCTGGATGTGCCGCAAGTGACACTTCTTTCCTATGAACTGAAGAAATCCGGAGTAGATATTCCGGATGGAATACTGACTACGGAGGAATTGGTGAGTGCCTTATGTCGATAGAATTAAAGAATGTAATGTATACCTACAGTCCCGGGACTGCTTATGAGATCCATGCTTTAAAAAATATTAACCTGAATATCCCAAACGGACAGTTTATCGGTATGATCGGACATACGGGAAGCGGGAAATCCACCCTGATACAGCATTTTAACGCCCTGATACAGCCCACTTCAGGTACGATTCTGTATAATGGAGAGGATATCTGGGCAGAAAAATATGACCGGAAGACCCTGCGCAGTGAAGTAGGGCTGGTGTTTCAGTATCCGGAACACCAGTTGTTTGAGAGCGACGTGCTCTCTGACGTATGCTTTGGCCCTATGAATCAGGGGCTGAGCAGGGAAGAAGCGGAAACAGAAGCGAAAAAAGCCCTTCAGCAGGTTGGTTTTAAAGAAAAGAATTATGGAAAATCACCTTTTGAATTGTCCGGAGGACAAAAAAAGCGTGTGGCGATCGCAGGGGTGCTTGCCATGAATCCGAAAATCCTGATCCTGGATGAACCCACGGCAGGACTGGATCCAAAAGGCCGGGACGATATTTTAGATCAGATAGCCCAGCTTCACAAGGTAAGGGGAATTACGATCATTCTGGTATCCCACAGTATGGAAGATATCGCAAAGTATGTGGAGAGACTGATCGTAATGAATCACGGGGAGGTCGCTTTTGATGATACTCCCAAGGAGGTCTTTTCCCATTACCGGGAGTTGGAAGCCATGGGACTTGCCGCGCCGCAGATTACGTATATCATGCATGCTCTGAAAGAAAAGGGACTGGACGTGGATACGGAAGCCACTACAGTGGAAGAGGCGCGGGAGAGTATCCTTAAGGCGCTCACAGAAAATATGGACGGGAGGAACCGGCAATGATGAGAGATATTACTTTGGGGCAATATTATCCTGCGGATTCCATCCTCCATAAGTTAGATCCCAGAACAAAGTTTGTGGGAACCATGTGCTTTATAATATCAGTGTTTATCTTCCATACCCTGCCGGGATATGCGGTAGCTACTGTTTTTCTGGCATCGATAATCACTCTGTCAAAGGTTCCTGTAAAGTTTATTTTTAAAGGGCTGAAAGCCGTTTTGATGATTCTTTTGATCACGGTGGTCTTTAATATGCTTCTTACGCCGGGAGATGTGATTTGGAGCTGGGGAATCCTGAAAATAACCAGACAGGGCCTGGTTATGGCTTTGAGAATGGCGATCCGTCTGACCTATCTGGTAATCGGTTCTTCCATTATGACTCTGACAACAACGCCCAATCAGTTGACGGACGGTCTGGAGCGGCTGCTGCGGCCATTGAATAAGGTCCATGTGCCCGTCCATGAAATCGCCATGATCATGTCTATTGCCCTGCGTTTTATTCCGATCCTTACGGAAGAAACCGATAAGATCATGAAGGCACAGATTGCCCGGGGTGCGGATTTTGAAAACGGAAACCTGATCCAGAAGGCCAAAAATATGGTGCCGCTTCTGGTGCCGCTGTTTATCTCTGCTTTCCGTCGGGCCAATGACCTTGCCATGGCGATGGAGGCCCGCTGTTACCACGGCGGCAGCCACAGAACGCAGATGAAGCCGCTGAAATATAAGCGCGGGGATATTGTCGCATATTTGATTCTTACGGTATATCTGGCTGCTGCGATTGCTTTCCGTGCATTGGGAATATAATGTGATAAAAAGCGGACGAATAAGTACAGACAATCTTCCTGATGGGAACGGGTAATTTTCTGGCGGATTTTTGGAAGTTTTTTGGAGGTTTTTACGATGAAAAGGGTAGGAATTGTGGTAGCCTATGACGGGACGAATTACTGCGGTTGGCAGACACAGCCCAACGGAATCACCATTCAGGGAGTTTTAAATGAAACTCTGTCAGAGCTTCTGGGAGAGGAAATCGAAACCATCGGAGCAAGCAGGACGGACGCTGGGGTGCATGCCATGGGAAACGTAGCGGTCTTTGATACGGAGACGCGGATTCCCGGAGAAAAAATTTCTTATGCGCTGAACCAGCGGCTCCCGGAGGATATCCGCATTCAGCTTTCCGAGGAAGTAGAACCGGATTTTCATCCCCGTTACTGCGATAGTGAAAAGACCTATGAGTACCGTATTCTGAACCGTAAGTTTCCGGTACCGACAGAACGGTTATATTCTTATTTCTATCATTATAAGCTGGATGTGGAAAAAATGCGGGAGGCGACGTCTTATTTAATAGGGCGGCATGATTTTGCCAGCTTCTGCGGCGCCAAAGCCCAGGTAAAAACAACTGTCCGCACTATCACCGGCATTGACGTGTGGAGAGACGGCGACATGATTACCATCCGGGTTTCCGGGGAGGGCTTCCTTTACAATATGGTAAGGATCATTGCCGGAACTCTCATAGAAGTAGGAAATGGCCAGTATCCCCCGGAGCGGGTCAAAGACATTCTGGAAGCCTGCGACCGGGAAGCCGCCGGGCCAACTGCCCCGGCACACGGACTGACCCTGATGGGGATTGAATTTTTTGACTGATGAGACTTAATATAATATATAGAAGGAATGTTTGATGCATCAGCATGGGCATTCCTTTTTTGATTCCTTCAATTGAGCACTGGTATATCAATTTAAAGTGAAAAAGAATTTTAATTGAATATTTTTGGAAAATATGATATATTTTTTTTAACATATGAGCGAAGGAGGTTTTTATATGAAAAAAAGAGTTTCATGGTTTATTTGTTTGGTGGCTTTTCTGTTTGTTTTTTCGGCAAATGTAAAGGCGGAATCCTATAAAGCAGGCGGTGACTGCGGTACGGATTTAAAATGGTCGTTGGACTACAGCGGAAATCTTTTTATTTACGGCGAAGGCCAAATGACGAATTACGGATTTTGGGATTATAACAAAAGGGGGTGGGGAGACTATACCTCTGAAATAAAAAAGATTACTGTGGAGAAGGGCGCGACGACTATCGGAAGAAGTGCGTTCAGTGACTGCAAGAATTTGACTAAGGTTACATTGCCGTCCACGGTTAGTATTATTGAATCAGACGCTTTTTCCGGCTGTACAGCTCTTTCCAGTATCAATTTACCGGAAGGATTACAAGAAATAGGCAGTGGTACTTTTCAGGATTGCATATCATTGACCAGCATTCAAATACCAAAAACATTAACAAATTTAGGCAAGAGGGGATATGGTTTGCATACATTTTCCAATACAGGTCTGACGAAGATTTCCATTCCTTCCAGCGTTAAAAAAATGGCTGGTTATTGTTTTAAAGACTGTCCGAATCTGACGTCTGCAACTATTAACGGAACAAATCTGGAAATTGGGTACGAAGCCTTTATGAATTGTAAAAAACTGGTGACTGTGACTATGGGAAGCGGCGTTACTTCCATGAGCCAGGAAGCATTCAGAGGGTGTTCCATGCTTAAAAATGTGACACTTGGAAGTAATCTGACATTTATTGGCGGGGCAGCTTTTCGGGACTGTACCAGTCTGAAGGAGATTAATATCCCTGATAAGGTTACTACTCTCCAAAGTATCAATTGGTCCTATGTGTTTGATGGGTGTACGTCTCTGGAGACGGTTACTTTGGGCGTTGGTGTTACAAATATCGGTGATTATACATTTAAAAACTGCAGTTCCTTAAAGGTTATTAAATTTGCCGGCGCGGCGCCCACTTTTTCAGGCAATAATACTTTCAGCGGATGTGGAAGCCTGATCGCATACTATCCGGGAAGCAGTAAGACCTGGGACCGTTCTAATATGACTGCTCACGGAGCACAGTTCATTGACTGGAAAAGCTGGACTCCGACTTTGGATCATTATACGCCTGTTCTGAAAAGTGTTGGCGCAGCTTCTAAGGGTGTAACGGTAAAATGGCAAAAGCTTTCCAATGCAAAAGGATATGAGGTTTGGCGTAAAGTTGGCAATGAAAAGTGGACAAAGGCGAAGACGGTCACGAGCGGCTCCACGCTCAGTTGGACAGATACCTCTGTTTACAATGGAAAGCGTTACACATACCGTATTTGTGGGACAAATGGAAGTCAGGTAAGTAAGGTATCTAATTCTAAATATCTGTATTATTTGACTGCGAATACAGTATCTGTAGCAAAAAGCGGTTCCAGTGCAGTAGTGAAATGGAAGAAAAATTCGGCTGCTACCGGATATGCGGTTCAATATAGCACAAAGAAAAACTTTTCCAATGCCAAAGAGGTGACTGTGAAGGGTGCAAAGAATGTTTCAAAGACAATCTATCCTGGTATACGCGGGACTTGCTATATCCGTGTGAGGTCGTATAAGACAGTGAACGGAGTTACAAGCTATTCGGCATGGAGCGGTATCAAAACCGTTAAGTTCTGACCTTCCTGTTAAAGCGGCTTAAAATCAGGAGCAAATACAAAGAACAGGTCAGATAATGATCAAAAAAAACGGTCAAAAAACAGCCGGTCAAAAAACATGGAAAAACCTTGAAAAAACTGTTGACAGAAGGGCTTGACTATAATATAATTACTCAATGTGACGTAGTGCGAGAACTCCTGAGCCAAAGCCCCGGCGAAGGCGTTTTTTATCAGCGGTTTCGGACATTTCCGCGGTTATTTTTGCATCACGCACCCAATAATACTGATTCACGCGGATTTCCGCGGTTATACAAACTATCGTTGATAAATAACAGGAGGTAAAACCATGCAGACTTATATGGCTAATCCAGATAAAATCGAAAGAAAATGGTATGTAGTTGACGCAGAAGGCTGCACACTGGGCCGTCTGGCATCTGGTGTAGCAAGCGTTTTAAGAGGAAAGAACAAACCTCAGTTTACACCGCACGTAGACACCGGTGATTATGTAATCGTAGTAAACGCTGACAAGATCAAAGTAACCGGTAAGAAGTTAGATCAGAAAATCTACTACAATCACTCCGATTATGTTGGTGGAATGAAAGAGACCACATTAAAAGAAATGTTAGCAAAGAAACCGGAAAAGGTTGTTGAGCTGGCAGTGAAAGGCATGCTTCCGAAAGGACCTTTAGGAAGAACTATGTACAAGAAACTTTTCGTTTATGCCGGACCTGAACACAAACATGAAGCTCAGAAACCGGAAGTTTTAACATTTTAATGAGGAGGTAGAAAACATTGGCTAGCGCAAAATTCTACGGAACAGGAAGAAGAAAAAAATCAGTTGCAAGAGTTTATTTAACACCTGGCACTGGTAAAATTACAATCAATAAAAGAGACATTGATGAATATTTTGGATTAGATACACTGAAAGTAATCGTTCGTCAGCCATTAGTAGCTACAGAGACAGACGGAAAATTCGACGTGCTTGTTAATGTAACAGGCGGCGGCTACACCGGACAGGCAGGCGCCATCAGACACGGTGTTGCAAGAGCGCTTCTTGAAGCAGACAGCGAATACAGACCAGTTCTGAAAGCTGCAGGATTCCTTACCCGTGATCCACGTATGAAAGAGCGTAAGAAATACGGTCTCAAAGCAGCACGTCGCGCTCCGCAGTTCAGCAAACGATAATTTTTCACTACTTCAAAAGTGGAAAAATACCGAAAGTTCAGCATGTTCAGCCTTGTGCGACTTGCACAGATTATGTGCGGTTTCTTACACGTTGCTTACAGGTTGCTTACAAAAAATAAGCATGAAATACCCCGGAATGTGAAGTTCCGGGGTTCTTTTTATATCTTGTCTATTGCTTCAATAAGCTGTTGAATTTCAAAGTGGGTGTATACGATTTCTGTTACCCCTTGCCCTTTATGACCGACAATTTTCTTGATGATCTTATCATCTACCCCGGCAGCAGTCAGCAAGGTAACACAGGTATGCCGGGTGTCATGGGGCTTGTGGTTCATGCCGATCTGATTGATCAGGGAAGTCCAATAGCTGTCATAATAATTGCGGTAAAGGAAGTGTTCACCGTCTGAGGTAGACAGCAGGTATTCACAATCGTTTTTGCTGTACCAGTATTCAAAGAATGGAAGAACTTTCTTTGCAATCGGAACTTTCCTGACACCTGCATCTGTCTTTGAAGCAACAATATCAAACCATCTTTCTGATAGATTTACATTTTCTTTTTTCAGATCAAGCAATTCGGAAATACGGCAACCGCTGTAGATCAGCATGAGAATGACAGATACATATTCATTGCTGTCTTTCCATTTCCAAACAGTATCAATTTCTTTTTTGGTAAAGGGTTTTCTGTCATATTTGTTTGGATTGCGATCTCTGTACTGGTTTATGTCAACATACTGGGAATAATCCTTTGATACAATGTCATTTTCCAAAGCAAATTTATAAAGTACACTGAACAGAACTCTTAGCTTTTTCAACGTGGGGTAATTCTTCCCGCAATCATCAACAATGCCTTGCAGGTGGTTTTTCCTTATGTCATTGAAACGCATGGTATATATCGGCTCACATAGCTTATATGAAGCATTATAGCCATGCACGTTTGATTTACTGATCTTTGGGAAGTGTTCAGCAGACCATTTTTCAAATACCTCTGCAAAGGTGATCTTGTTTGCATCCAGATCATAAGGATTTTCATTAAAGTGTGCCAAGGTAACTAAGGCTTCACTTTGGGTTTCATAATATCCCAGATATTTGTATTTCCAGTGTGTCCCGTCCTGATCTTCCGTCCTTGATACGGTAATTCTTACCGCCCATGGTTTCCGTCTGTTACCCGGCAACTTGTAAACGGAACCGTATCCATTTGGCAGTTTCATAAAATAAGCACATCCTTTCTTAAAAATAGGTGCATTTAACAAAGGAATGTGCTATACTGATTTTGTCTTGGAAGTATCGCATATTCCTTTATTGGTTTATGGGTTACATCTATTCAAACCGTTCCTGACTGCAATCAGGGGCGGTTTTTAGCGTTATTAAAGATTAAATAATCGTCTGATAATGTGGTTAATAGCTATTTCATCCCTGATCACATTAGCGTCTTGAATGGAAGTTTCAACTAAATCAATAATATCTATTTCATCAAGTTTACAATCAATACCGAATCCAGAATGCAAATAATACTGTTGTATTCCATCATCTTCATTTGGTGGGTCAATGTTGATGTCAGCATCTTCTAGCCACTGACATGCTTTAATAAATTTTTCTTCTGTAATATCTACATGTTCAGGCACACCAAGTAAATCATATTCGGAAACACCAAGCGCATCAGCGATTTTTTTAATTTGCTTCTGGCTAGGTTCTCTCTTGTTATTTTCATAGTTAGCAAATGTACTATATGGAATCTGTGCTTTGTCGGCTACTTCTTTTTGTTTCAATCCTTTTTCCTTGCGTAACTGTTTGATTCTGGTCCCTATCTGTACAAGTTCGTTAACTCCCATTGGTTTCACCTCCACAGATAGAATACCATAAATTTTCAAATTTGAAAATAATTTATGAAAAACTCTTGACATTTTCATTATAGAGAATTATTATATAAATGTCAATAAAAATTTTCAATATTGAAAAGAAAGAGGCGATCATATGAGGATTGACAGAATTAAGCTTGTGACAGAGTTGACCAAGCGTGACATGACACAATCAAGGCTTTCCGAATTATCCGGGGTTTCAAGAGCAACGATAAATTTTATTAAAAATGGAAAATCCTGCTCAGCTTCAACAGTGGATAAGATTGCAAAAGCTTTAAATGTGCCAGTTGAACAGTTGATTGATCTGGAAGAAAGTTAATTCGTACCAGTAGCAGCCTTTTTATAAGATTTGTGTGTTTGGTGTCGTTCAACAGGTTTCGTTCACTTTTAAGGTGAAAGTGTTCAGCGGTTCAGAGTAAAGAACGCTTTAAAAATACTCTTGTTGGATAGCAAGTTTGCAGGTTTTAGGGTGAAATCTGATAAGGGTTTGGCGGTTATTCCTGATTTCTAATATACCCGGTGGAATGTATGACCCACCTGAAAGAAGCATACCCAACACACAATTTTATAAAAGGGCTGCTATCGGTACATGTGTTGCAGCACCTAAGAAGATGTAACCCAAGACAAAGGAATGCGCTATTCATAAAAATTTATGCAGAAAGGTGGTGAAAAAACGTGAGCGAATGGAACGGAAATTCAGAAGCATTCAGAACATATTTTCATGGAAAGCTTGACAGCAATGGCGATAGCGTACCTGCTGAGAAAATCAAAGGTATGCCGGGGCATCCATGGAATGAAGTCTGCAATGACCGGGATTGTGGTACGGTTCTTAATGATGGATTTGTTGATATCAGCTTTGATTCTGCGAAATTATCAGATGCGTTCTGGAATATGGCAGCAGAAAATAATTGGAATTGCCTGATACTGAAAAATCCAAAGAATAATCATATTCACAGTATCTGGAGAAAACCGTATAACTGGAAATTCAGAGACGGCAGAGACATAAAACTTGCGGTAGGTCTGATTGCCGATATTCACAGTGGTTCTACATATATCAGATTAAGGGTTGAGGGTGTTGACCGTTTCCCACCACTCTTTGAACCCGATCACATTCAGGAAGTGCCGGAAGAACTATTTCCAGTCAATACCAAAAAAGAATTATGGCAGATGGAGAATGGTGACGGTAGGAACCCTGAATTGTACGGATATGTTCAGGTATTGCAATCACAGCTTCATTTACAGAATGATACAATCCGCAGAATTTTAAGAAACGCAAATGAATTTGTGTTCAGTGAAAGTTTAGCAGAAGGTGAACTTAATACAATCTTACGGGATGAATCTTTTGAAAAGTTGGAGATTGCAGAACTGGCTGTAATGAGTGGTAGTGATCTGGCTGTTGCAGATATCAAGCCGACAGAATTTATCATTAACGGTTTGATTCCAGTGGGGCTTGTAGTTTTGGCAAGTCCGCCCAAATACGGTAAATCGTACATGGTTCTTGATATGGCTTTATGCGTGGCGGCAGGTCGGGAATTTCTAGGATTTACCACAAATCAATGTGGGGTCCTATATTTGTCATTAGAGGATAGATGGGACAGGTTAAGACAGCGCATGTTACAGGTTAACGGAAGTCAGCCTATACCGGGGAACTTTTACATGAATATAAAAAGCCGGACTTTAGATGATGGTTTGGTTGAACAGCTAGAGTATCTTTCACAAACTCACCCGAAAATAAGGCTGATTATTATAGATACTTTCCAAAAAATCCGGGGAGAACAGAAACGCACAGAATCAGCGTATGCGGCAGATTCAAGGGAAATGGGTGTTCTAAAAAAGTTTGCAGATGATCACAGCATAGCAATTTTAGTAGTAACACATACCCGGAAAATGCGTGATCTGTCAGACCCTTTCGCAAATATCACTGGAACATACGGAATCAGCGGTATTGCAGATGATTCTATTGTGCTGACCAAAGAAAAGCGTGAGGATGTATTGACAAAAATGTCAGTTGCCGGGCGTGATGTATGCTATGAAGATTACCCCATTATCTTTGACAAAGACCGGGGGCGGTGGATGCGTCAGGGGGATTCCTATGATCTGACTGCTGCTAAATTTGAAATAGACCGTCAGTATACGGAATATCTGACAGGGGGAATCAGGAACACAGTTTTGAAGCTTCTGGAAGAAAACAACGGCATCTGGCAAGGGCGCTGTGGTGAGATCATAGAAAAAAGCCGGGAATATGGGACGCCTGTTTCCTTAACAGCATTGAAACTCGGTAAAGAATTATCTTCCTTAAATGATTTTTTGTATAGAGATAATATTTTACATACAGAACTCACTAAGGGGACAGCTTCAAGAATACACAAATTTGAAAAAATACAATGTCCTTCTTAATATATATTTCTATTTCTTTTGTTTCTTTTATTGTAGATGATGAAATGAAAGGAATGAAAGGAATGGTAATGTTATACAAGCAGAACACAAGAAAGGATGGAAACAGAATGGAGAAATATATTGTTAATCAGGATTACAGTATTATCAGGTATGTACCGAACTGTATGCCGATTCAGGTGATCGGGAATCAGATTTTTGCTGTAGGTTACAGCGTGGAAGATTACATACAGGAATTAGAGGATGTACCCAACAAAGGGATGAAGGAACATCTTGTTGAGCTTGGCATTTATGAGAGTGAAGATCGTGCAAATGCCGTCATGGTTCAGTTATACCGTTGGCTGAACAATCTGGAAGGTTTACCGATCTTCATTATGCCGGGATATACTGCAAATGTAGATTTGATTGAAGAAATGGGAGGTACTGACGAATGAAAAAATTAACGAAGAAACAGCACAGGAAGATTATTGAAAAACTGATCTCAAAAAATGAAGATGTAGCCGATTTAAGAAATATTCAGCAGGTTGCGGAGTTTTTTGAAGAAGATGCTGAATCTCGCAAAGAGAGAAGCGTACTTGTCGCTGCTGATGCAGTACGGTTATTACTCGACTTAATCAATACTGACTGTGGTTCTGACGCATATAATGCATTATATGAGCTTGTGGAAGATAGGAAAAAGGATACTGTCGATAATATCATAGATATCCTGGAAGAACTGGACGAAAGACGACTGCATCTAGTTTATGTTTATGCATTGGCGATTGCGGGAAAATAGAAAAGCCCTCACATAATCAGATTACATAAGGACTTACCGCATGGTAAACATATAGCCTCAACAATCACAGTTTACCATGCGGACGGTTATTTTATCAAGTGGCAGTTTAAAACGGTTATATGGATGTTATATGAGGTCAGAAAGGTAATTCAGAATGAAGATTAGAGTTACATATTCAGAGAATGAGCATGACAAGAAATTATTGCATGAAGCGGCGGTAAAAAGGTTGTTTCCTGATACGAAAGTGCGTGAAACTGCACCGAAAGACGGGTTTTTGCATACGGTTTTGACGGTTCCAAGACCCGAAAATACCGCAAAATAAGCGATTTTTCTTGACGATACCCCCTATATATGGTATTCTTACTATAAATAAATATGGCATGAGTACCGCACCGGGAACGGTGTTAGTCTTGAAGTCAAGGCATGGGAATAATCAATTTTTGGTTATCTCATGCCTTATTTTTTGGAAAATAGTCCACCGGGGACGTAAAACAGAAAGGGTATAAAATTATGGAAAATCAGAACACAACCGGGACTGCAACGGAACAGCAGGAAAAAACCTTTACACAGGAGCAGGTAAACGCCATTGTCAGTAAGCGTCTGGCAGAAGATCGGGCAAGCCGGGCATCCGAACTTGATAAAAGGGAAAAAGAATTGAACCAAAGGGAAATGCAGATCAGGGCGAAAGAATTATTGTCAGAGCGTGGGCTTCCTAAAAATTTAGCTGATGTCCTTCGGTATTCTGATGAGGAATCCTTGAAAGCTGCTATTGATGTAATCGACCATACCAGAGGATTCAAAGAAAATGAACAGACTGAACATAAAAATGAATCGCCCCAGAGACGGATTATCGAAAATATTTTACCTAGCGGTAAAGCGGATACTATTGGCGATCCGCTTCGTAAAGCAATGGGGCTGAAATAGAAAGGGTGTTAAGATATGGCTATTCAGTTAGCAAGCAAATTTGAACCGTATGTTGATGAAAAATTCACAGCGGAAAGTAAGAAATCACTCCTGACAAACAATGACTTTGATTGGACAGGGGCGCACACGATCAAAGTGTATAAAGTAACTACAGCGGAAATGAATGATTATGACCGGGCAGGAACTGGGGAAAATAATTCCCGGTATGGTCAGATTCAGGGACTGGACGCAGTAACTGAAGAAATGACACTGACGAAAGACCGTTCTTTTACATTTGCTATTGATAAACTTGATACGGATGAAACAAAGCAGCAGGTTCAGGCAGCTTCTGCACTGGAAAGGCAACAGCGTGAAGTGGTTATTCCTGAAATTGATTCTTATGTGTACGGTGTCATGACTGATAAGGCAGGAACAAAACCGGATGCAGTAGAACTCACCAAAGACAATATTTATTTGGAGATCATCAAAGGCAACGCTGCACTTGACAATGCAGACGTACCAGAAACGGGAAGGTCTATTGTTGTAACTCCTGATATTTACCTGCTGATGAAACAGTGCAAAGATATTGTCATGGAGACGGATATCTCCAATGAATTGAGAATCAAGGGTGTCATTGGTATGATTGACGGTGCAAATGTGATTAAGATTCCTGCTGCAAGGCTTCCTGAAAACTTCGGTTTCATGATTGCGCATCCATGTGCAACGGTAGCACCGACAAAACTTGAAGATTACAAAATTCATCAGGATCCGCCGGGAATCAGTGGTTCACTGGTGGAAGGTCGTATTTGCTATGATGCTTTTGTACTGGATAATAAAGCGAAAGCTATTTATTATCAGGCACAGACAGCAGAGCAGACTACACCAACGGCATAATATTTTTATTTTGGTAAGTGCTCCCGGTTTTCTCCTTGCCGGGAGCATTTTTGAAAGGTGAGACAGATGAAGCATTTAGACAGGTTAATCATTAAAGCGAAAAAGGTATGCGGAACTACGGAATTAAAGTTTTCTTTGGGGATGGTTTATCCTGTTGACGGTGGGAAGTGGGAAGCATACGGGCAGTTGTGGAATTATATTCCAAGAAACAAGCAGGGGTCTAAACTGACGTTTGCGAAGTGTATTTGTGATTCTGTAGAAGATGCTGTTGAAGCATTACAGGAATTAAGTGAAAAGTACCCGAATGACAAAGATGTGACGATTATTATTGATACACTGGAAGGTGATTAGATGGCGAAACGCAACTTGAAACTTGATACCCCGGATAATATCAGAAAAGCACTTGCAAAGGTGGCAAATATGACATATAAGGGCGAACTTGACACCAAGACCGCCAACAGTATCACCGCAACCTGTAATGTGATTCTGAACGGTATCAGGACGGATGATCAGGAAAAGAAGATCGCAGAACTGGAACAGATTTTGAATGAAAGGGACTAAGGGTATGACCGCAAAACAGTATTTATCAGAATTGCAGACAATGAAAACTAAGATAGGGCAGCTTCGGGAACAAAGACAGATGTATTTGGAAATGGCTGCATCTACGACAACTGCCATCAACCCAGTAAAGGTACAAACCAGCCGAATGACTGACCGGATGGGGGATAATGTATCAAAAGCGGCGGATATTGAAATGAAGATTGATGAAGAGATCAATGCTCTTTTCTGGAAACAGCAGGAAATAATAAAACAAATTCAGTCCCTTCGCAATGCGGATTATATGCAAATACTATTTAAAGTTTATGTGCAAGGAAAAAATATCAAGCAGGCATCTGCTGAGATGCAGAGGTCTTATAATTATGCTTTGGGAATACATAAAAAGGCACTGAAAGCATTTGGAGAAATGCACAGAGATGCGTTGTGAATGTGGTAGAACTCTTGAAAGTGTGATATGTAGAGGGCGGTTATTTGACCGCTTTTTATTTTGCCCCTAGCATACTGTAAAAGCCTTTATATAACTATTATATGAGTTGTCAGAGGTGTTGAAACATGGTAGAATACTGTCAGGGAACAATCGTGTTACAGGGTGGCTGACCTTCATTTTATTTTACATAGAATGGGGGTGGTGCTGATGAAACATTTTGATTTTAAGGACTTAATGTCTTTTGGAATGTTCATTTTAGCATTGCTGACGTTCATTTATTTGATTTGTCACTAATGTTTTAAAGCATAGAAAAACCACCCTCATACTTTGACCGGTAACAGGGTGGCATTTCTATGTGTTATCTCTTTATAGGTCAACCCCTTGTGGGCGGTTGTTCTCTTTACATCTATAATATAACACGATTGTTCAAAGTGTTCAATAGAAAATTCAGAGGTAACGGAAAATGTTGAGGATGCCCCGGAATGGGCGAAAAAAGAATTTAAAGAGTTTTTTGGTCTTGTGAATCCGAAACTGGATGAAAGCAGGTTGATTATCCGATATTAAATAGTTCAGTTTGTTCATTTTGTATAGATAACTGAACTTCTTACTTGTTGCTTACAAATGAGATGAAAAGCCTTGATTTTACGGTGTCTGCACTTATGCAAACGATAATTTTTCGTTCCATACAGAAATCAGTAAAACCCTTGGAAATCCAGTGTTTTCAAGGGTTTTCTTTATGCTTGAAATGTTCTTAAATGGCTGAAAATTGCGCAGAAAAGCGGTCTATAGCACCCAAAAATAAAATCAGGAAAACTTGTGTCTTATATAAGACTATGGTATGATGATAAAAAGAGTGAAAGAAGGGAGCTTATGAACCGCACAGAGTATAAGAATAGACATAGAAAAGAGCATTATGATTCCCTATTGTTTGTTTTCCCAAAAGGCGAAAAGGACAGGATAAAACAGGCGGCAGCAGAATTAAAGATGTCCGTTAATGAATACCTGTATACGCTTGTGCAAGATGATCTGGCATCCGGCAGGAGCAGGTTGGGAGAAAAGCTGAATCCAGAATTTACGGAAGAGCAACAGAAACTATTGTATAAATGGCAGATTGCGCAGAAATACCGGGACATGATTCAAAGTATGCACGTTGAAACAATAAACGGTATGAATAAGCATTATACGATTGACTTGGGTGTGCTGCTGTCCAGTTCCATTGAGGTGAAAGAGATTGCGGGCAAAAAGGTGTTTAATGTAGCGGACGGTTTCCTGTTGGCCTGTTTTGAACATGATGTGACCGATGAAACGGTCAAGGCCATTGCGCAGATGAAACCATATTATGCTGTGTTTCGTGACAGCTCTATGGCGAACGACAGCGTTGCCACGAATTTTGAGCAGATTTTCGAGACTTATAGTCCCGATACTGTAAGGAAGGTGCTGTGATATGGTTGATAAGAAGAAAAAAGAACTGGCCATTCGCAGTTCCGCGGCGGAATATCTGACCTTTGTGGCTTCTATAGGCGAGAGTGATGCCAGCTTTGAAATGCGCTATGAAGATGAAAATATTTGGCTGACGCAGAAGATGATGGCGGCGTTATATGATGTTTCGGTTGCGGCGATAAATCAGCATTTGAAACGGATTTTTGAAGATGGAGAGCTGCGGGAAGACGCAGTTATTAAGAAATACTTAATAACTGCCGCAGACGGGAAAAATTATAATACGAACCATTATAACCTGCAGGCAATTATTGCCGTGGGCTTCAAGGTGAATAACCAGCGGGCGGTACAGTTACGCAAGTGGGCGGGGCAGATTGTCAAAGACCACACGATTCTGGGCTGGACGATGGATGCGGAACGGCTGAAAAAAGGCCATATGTTCACTGATGAATATTTTGAACGGCAGTTGCAGCAGATTCGGGAGATTCGTCTGTCGGAGCGTAAATTCTATCAGAAAGTAACGGATTTGTATGCAACAGCGTTTGATTATGACAAAAACGCAAAGACAACACGGCTGTTTTTCCAGACAGTGCAGAACAAAATGCATTATGCCGTCCATCGCCATCCGTGAGGGCGTGAAGAAATCCTTCGAAATCACCGCCGACCACTTTATGGAGTGCTACGGTAAAAAAGCACGCTTTTTTGTCTATAACAGCAGCAACCTGAACCAGTTGGATTCTTTCTCCAGCAATTCCGGTATCAATGTGATGATCATCAACACGCAGGCATTTGCTGCCTCCATGAACGAGGACAAGAACGTGGAAGGTCGCAAGGGTGACGCCGCCGCAAGAATTATTTACACTAAGCGCGACGAGTTTGGTTCTCGCCGCCCTATTGACGTGATCGCTGCCAACCGCCCGATTTTGATTTTGGACGAGCCGCAGAAGATGGGCAAGGGAGATTCTGCCACTCAGAAAGCGTTGAGGAAGTTCAATCCGTTGTTCACGCTGAACTACTCCGCAACCCACGCCAAGCAGCACAACCTGATCTATGTTCTGGATGCGCTGGATGCCTACAACAAGCGTCTGGTCAAGAAAATTGAGGTTAAAGGTTTTGAAGTCAGGAATCTGCGTGGCACGGATAAATATCTCTATCTGGAGAGCATCATCATTTCGCCCAAGAATCCGCCACGAGCCAAGGTGGAACTGGAAGTCAAGCATCAGAGCGGCACGAAACGAGAGTTTCATACGCTGGATGTGAGCGATAACCTCTACTATAGATCCGGCGAGATGGAACAGTATAAGGGATTTGTCGTTTCGGAGATCGACCCGATTACCGGTGTGGTTTCCTTTACCAATGGCGATACTATCCGCAAGGGGGGATGTGATTGGCGATGTATCCGAGGTTGATATGCGCCGGGTGCAGATTCGGGAAACCATTATTTCCCACTTTGAAAAAGAGCAGGAACTGTTCAAAATGGGCATCAAGACACTTTCACTGTTCTTCATCGATGAAGTAGCAAAATATCGCCAGTACGATGAAGATGGAAACGAGCTTCTGGGCGAGTATGGTAAGCTCTTCGAGCAGGAATATATAGCTGTGATGAACGAATACCGTTCTATTCTTGACCCTGCTTATACTGCCTATTTGAATGCCACCAATGTACATGATGCGCATAAGGGCTATTTCAGTATTGATAAGAAAGGTCGTAGTGTCAACAGTTCGGTTAAGCGTGGCACCGATATGTCCGATGATATTTCGGCCTACGATCTGATCCTGAAAAACAAGGAGCGTTTGCTTTCTTTTGAAGAGCCGACCCGCTTTATCTTCTCCCATTCCGCTCTGCGTGAGGGCTGGGATAACCCGAATGTGTTCCAGATATGTACTCTGAAGCACAGCGACAGTACCACCCAGAAGAGGCAGGAGGTTGGCCGTGGTCTGCGCTTGTGTGTCAATCAAGAGGGCAACCGGATGGATGCTGAAGTTCTGGGCGATAAGGTGCAGGACATCAATGTGCTGACCGTTATTGCCAGCGAGAGCTATGCAGGTTTTGTGGACGGCTTGCAGAAGCAGACTGAAGCTGTGCTGTATGACCGTCCCCGTAAAGCAAATATCGACTACTTTGTTGGCAAGAGCATTAAGCTGGACGGCAAAATGGTCAAGGTAAATGATCGTCAGGCACGGGTGATTTATCAGTATCTTGTCCGTAACAACTATGTGGATGAACAGGATAATGTTACGCAGGACTACCGGGATGATGCGCAGGCCGGAATGCTTGCCCCTGTGCCGGAGACCTTGAAGCCAATCGAAGAAGGTGTACATACACTTGTTCAGGCAATCTATGACGACAGTATGCTGGGGTCCATGTTTGAGGATGGCAACAAGCCGAAAGTGCTGGAAAACCCGTTGAATGATCGCTTTGAAAAGGCGGAGTTCCAGAAACTCTGGCAGACCATCAATCATAAGTACGCTTATACCGTTGATTTTGATTCCGATGAACTGATTCAGAAGTCAATTGCTCATATCGACAGCGAATTGTACGTCAGCCGCCTGCAATATACTGTCACCTATGCCGGACAGAAAGATATCCTGAATGCTGATATGGTGCGGGAGGGCAGTAGCTTCTATGATGCAAAAAGCAAGACGGCTGTGCTGAAAAATGCGCACACCAGTCAGGTGGCGTATGACCTGATTGGAAAAATCGCAGAGGGTACAATATTGACCCGCCGTACGGCTGCACGGATTTTACAGGGCATCAAGCCGACCACCTTTGCAATGTATCAGAACAACCCGGAAGAGTTCATCACGAAGGTAATTCGCCTGATCAAAGAGCAGAAAGCCACGATGATCGTGGAACATATCATTTACGATACCATTGAAGGCAGTTATGACAGCAGCATCTTCACCGCAGAAAAACACGCTCTGACGATGGATAAGGCATATAAGGCGCAAAAGGCTATTCAGGATTATGTTTTCACTGATGGTACGGCGGAAAAGAGCGTAGAGCGTAAGTTTGCGGAAAATTTAGATGGATCAGAAGAGGTTTTTATTTACGCAAAACTACCCAAAGGGTTCTTTATCCCGACTCCTGTAGGGCATTATTCTCCGGACTGGGCAATCGTGTTCCATGAGGGTAAGGTGAAGCATATCTATTTTGTGGCCGAAACAAAAGGAACGATGGAAAGTCTGAGTCTGCGCCCGATTGAGAAATCTAAAATCGACTGCGCAAAGAAGTTGTTCTCAAAACTGTCGGACGGTCTTGTAACCTATGACCATGTGGACAGCTATCAGGAGCTGCTGAACAAGGTGCTGCAATAAGATGGAAGGGATAGCTGCATAAATGCAGTGATTGGAAAATACATGAGCGGCCAATATATCTGTATCCCGGATATTGATATAGGATGCCCGTTGAGCAAGCTGTCAGATATATTTTGGAACAGTGAGAGGCTGTCAGCCCATATGAATAAGACAGATGCAGTCACAGTTGCGCACGCCCTGCGGGCATTATCGGGATATACAGGAAGGGACTGGCTTTAAAAATGCTGGCCATCTATACGAAAAAAACAGGTTATTTAAAGTGTATGTGGAAACGTGGCGATCAATCTTCTGGAAACAAATTTATCGTTATATTTTGCATAATTTTTACAAAAATAAGAGTTAAAACTTGACCTTACCGTTTTTAGATGCTATACTGTGAGAGAAAACGGGAATCCTATGAGTGGGAGGTGTTTGTCCATGATGATTCAATTCACAGTGGAAAACCATAGATCAATCAAGAACAGTGCGGTGGTAAGCTTTCAGGCCTCCAAGGATAAGTCTTTGGAAGAATATCTGCTCCATCCAGATATAAAAAAGCCTTTGTTGCCCGCAATTGCAATTTATGGTGCAAATGCTGCAGGAAAGAGCAATGTGCTTCACGCTATGATGACCATGAAGGATATGGTCATCGGAGGCGCGGCAAAGGTGTCCAAGGGGCAGAAGCTGCCGTGGGAACCCTTCGGAGGGAATAAGGAGCCTACTTTTTTTGAGATCGTATTTCTTTATCAGGGTGTGCGGTATGCCTATGGCTTCTCTTTTGATGCCAGAAAGATTTATTCGGAGTACCTTTACCATTGGCCCAATGGCCGGGAGGCTCTGATTTTCAGCAGAGAAAACGGTGTATATGAGTTCCGGGAAAATGTCAATGAGCAGATTACTCTCAGTAACCGTACCCCGGACAATAAGCTCTATTTGGTGTCCTCTAATGACTGGAATCTTCCTCAGACGGAAAATGCCTACAAGTGGTTCCTTGAAAAGCTGACTTTCCTGATGGAAGAAGAACCGGCCACATCTGAGACTGTGGCACAAATCGTTAGCGGGGATGACAAGAAGGCCCGCATTCTGAAAGAACTACTGATTGCTGATCTTGGTATCACGGATGTGAGCGTAAAGAACATTTCAGGAAAGACGCCTGTTATTACGACTACCCATCGGATCCTCCATGAGGATGGAAATATGGAACATTTTCAACTTCTGATGGATCAGGAGTCTGCCGGTACGCAGCACTTTTTCGCCCGTATTGGCGGATGGCTGCAAGCATTGGAAAATGGCGCGCTTCTTGTTGTTGATGAAATTGAAGACAGCCTCCACCCCCTTTTAACGCGGCGGCTAATTGAGATGGTGCAGGATCAAACCATCAATACCAAGGGTGCGCAGTTGCTGTTCACGACCCATGATGCCATGCTGCTTGACCTCACATTCTTCCGCAGGGATCAGATTTGGTTTGCGGAAAAGAATGATAAGACCTGTGCTACCGAACTGTTTTCGCTGGCCTCCTTCTCCCCAAGAAAGGGCGAAAATGTGCGCAAGGGGTATCTGCAGGGGCGGTTTGGCGCCATTCCCTTCATTGGAGGTGACGGTGCATGGCAAAGATGAGAAAAGAATACAACCCTGACAAACCATCTCGTCGTAAGCGCAGGCCGATTATCTATATCATTTGTGAAGGCAAGGAAACGGAAACGCTTTATTTCAAGCATTTTCGTTCCCGCAATTGCCTTGTAGATATTATCCCGATCTCATCCAAGCATAAGGCGGCTGAGCATTTGGTAAGGCACGCAAAATCACTGATTTCTCAGTCAGCCTATTATCCCAAGGACGGCGACCAGCTTTGGTGTGTATTCGACTGCGATGAAAATAAAAATACAGAATTGCAGGCAGCTATGGAATACGCGCAGAAACACGGGTACCAGATCGCATACTCCAACCCATCTTTCGAGTATTGGTATCTGATTCATTTTGAAAAGCGGAACGGACACCTGAAAGATTCCGATACGGTGATTGAGATACTGCGGAGCCGGAGCTATCTGGAGGGTTACGAAAAGAGCGCCGATGTGTTTGACAAGTTGCTGCCGCATCAGGCAGAAGCAATCGAGCGTGCAAGAGAGCGTGTGGAGCAGCTTAACCGGGATCACACTCAGATTCTCAGCCGGGACAGCAACCCGGTAACAAACGTATATGCGTTGGTTGAGTTTCTGAACAGTAAACAAGCATAATGCGGTTCATAGCCAACTCATAATATACCAGCTTGTAAGTCAGTAATACCTGTGGGACATAGGTATGTCGCGGGTTAAGTAATGATAGCAAAGGAGAGCAGCTTCTACTATTGTGACGAATATTTTTCTTATATCCAGAGCGATATAGAAAAGAGAATTTTCGGAATTATGTTGGATCACATAGGAGAAAACGAGCAGCTGATCTTTACAACCCACAATACAGATATGCTGGATTTGAATCTACCAAAGCACAGCTACACGTTCCTGCGAAAGCAGTTGGAGGATGGTGTTTATAAAGTGTCAGCTATTTCCGCTTCGGAGGTGTTAAAACGGAATACGGATTCCATCCGTAACGTGGTCGAAAATGATGTGTTTTCTTCCCTTCCACAGGATTCGCTTCTCGATGAGTTGGAGCTGGAGGTGGGGAAATGAATCAGAAATGCGTTCAGCACGTTGGATTTTCCGCAAAATAATGTTCCATTGCATATTCAAAATGCTTATTAAATTTAAGAGCTGCGTTTTTACTGATCTCCAGCTTTGGCTTCATCATGTCAAAGGCATGCATATCACTTTTATATACATCCATCTCTGCCTCTATATCGGCTTTGCACAAATTATCTATATAGGTACATGTTTCTGCATAAAACGGCTCGCCGTTTCCTACAAACGTGTACGCTGGCGGCAGATGAGAATAATCAGTCTGTCTTGCGGGAGCGGCATAAGGAGATACTTTCTTTCTGGCATTTTTCCGTAAATAAAGCTTCCATGCAATGTGATTTTTTCTTGTGTTCCACACTTTCCCGTGATTATTTACAGATGTTTCTGTATCAAAGTTGTCGATCATCGGATAGAGCGGCATCTGATAAGCAATATTGACCTCGCCTTTATCCCGTGCCATCATACACACTGCAATACACAAACCTCCGCCGGCACTTTCGCCGCCGACCATGATTTGATTTTTGTTTATGCCAAACTCATCCGTATGGTTTTTAAGATACACAAGCGCATCGTAACAGTCTTCTATTGCAGCCGGAAACGGTTTTATGAGAGAAAGTCTGTATCCGGGTGAGATAACGGTTGCTCCGTACTTCTTTACTAAGTCAACAGCTCTTGACATATGAACCATTTCTTTCATTCCTGTCATATAACCGCCTCCATGTATCCAGAGTATTCCCGGCACATTTTTTGCCCCTGATTTAGAAGAAACTACCAGTGCAGGTATATATTTTCCATCTCTCCGTGGTATATGAATTTTGGTGCAATTAACATCTTTGTCTGGAAATAACTTGTACATCGTTTTGTGTCCTTTTCCGCTTTCTGTTTCCGGTGCTGATTCATTTGCAGAATTCTGATGGAATGCCTCACTATTTATATATATCATATTGCCTGCTGTTTTTCAATCTGTTTTCAGCCTTGTTTGTACAAAGACTATCTGCCCGTGTTGCTGTTCACACCTATGGTGTAAACAGTAACATCTGCAAAAAAGCAGAAGTCCCGAAAAGTTGTGCAGTGTATACCTTCGACTTATAACTGCATAACGAATGGAGACTTCTGTTTTGGGTTTAAAATCAGTAAAATGGAATCAGAAAGTAAAAGCACTATAAGAACGAAAGGATTAACATGAAGAAAAGAAAAAAGATGATAATTGCCGGAGCTATACTTGCTGCTGTTCTTGAAATCGGATGTTGGCAGCAGATACTATCGTGATCGGCTCCCCTGTTTACTGGCACAACATGAGCGGTATGGTTCGGAACCTGATCGACCGTTTCTACGGCCCGGTGCCCTCTGGCGCACTGAAAGGAAGAAAGTTCGTTTTTCTGTTCCAGGGAGCCGCGCCGGAAAAGTGGATGCTGGAAAAGGCGGAATACACTATGAGCCGTTTCGCGCGGATGTATGGCATGGAATATATAGGAATGGCGACGACTGTCAGAGAAGCAAAATCGCTTTCCGGAAAAATCTGATGGGAAGTGCAGAAGTATAGAAAGGAGCTGTCACAAATGAACCGACCTTATGTGATTTGCCATATTTTAAGTTCTCTGGATGGGAAGATCAACGGTCCATTTATGGCGGCGGAGGCGCGGCAGATTGGACCTTTTTGCAGGCCGGTATGGTGGATGAGCTGAGCCTGATGCTTTCCCCTGTGACAGACGGAAGCAGCGGTACGGCTTCGGTGTTTGCACAGTTCCAGGCGCAGAAGGCCGGGAAACCGGTGGAATTTGACCTGAAATCCGTGCAGCCGCTGGACAGCGGCGGTCTTTATCTGCGCTATCTGGCAAAGAACGTCAAGATGAATGACTGAGTTATAACCCAAAAGTTCAAACTTGCGAACCAGAAGGAACTTCTGTCTGAATGTGGCTGGCGTTATAATGGACTTATAAAGCAGAAAAATTAAGAATCAATTGGATAAGCAGAATGGAGGATTACTATGGAATACGTAACTTTAAATAATGGAGTAAAAATGCCAATGGCAGGTATCGGAACTTTCCTGTTGAGCCCGGATGAAGCGGAGGCATCTGTAACCAGCGCTTTACAGGCAGGTTACCGTCTCATTGATACGGCGAACGCCTATGTGAATGAAAAGGCAGTTGGCCGCGCAATCAGGAAATCCGATATCGACCGTAAGGAAATCTTTCTGGAAACCAAGCTGTGGCCGTCCTTCTATGAACAGGCGGACGCGGTAGAGAAAACGCTGGAACGTCTGGGTACGGACTATATTGATGCCCGTGTTATAATAGGGACAAGTTAGAAAAACCCAGTAAAATCAAGGGGTTGCACTAATTTGTCCTATTTTTTTATCCCATGCGGGGTAGAGAGAGGACGGCGCCGTACATATCAATACCTACTATACTGAAAGCCGGATGGGACTCTGCGGATAGCGGAGGTACTGGCTTTAGAGAAGTGCGAGGTTAAAAAGAAGATAACAAAGATAGGACTTTGATTCGCTCTGGCAGAAATGCCGGATGCCGATTGAAGTCCTTTTCCTTTTCACAGGGCAGTCACGCTCTGTATCTGGCAGTTCATTTGGACAGAGAAATTGTCCGTCTACTTATTGATCGGGAGGATGCGTTTTATGGCAATAAAGAAATTAAGAAATATGAAGGTTTATGAACAGGCAGGATATAACTATAAGTCCACACCTACGATTATGCTGAAAGGGCAGTGGCTCCGGGAAGCCGGGTTTGACTGCGGCACATCCATTACAGTGAGGCGTGAAGAGGGGAAGCTGGTTATCACTCCAAGAGAGGAAGTCAGTTATATTGACATATTTGAGGAACAGCAGCAGTTTGAATGAAAAGTAGCGGAGAAAGGAAGGAATTGATTTATGGGAAAGATTTACGTTATTGGATCACAAAAAGGGGGCTGTGCCAAGACCACAACCACGTTTAATCTGGCATATTGCTTACAGAAGATGGGGAAGAGGGTGCTGGCTGTCGATTTTGACAGCCAGGCAAATCTGACAACGTGTTATGGCGTTGAGAATACCGGGGAGCTGGAGCACACCATCGGGCATCTGATGATGGCGAAGATTGAGGATACGAAAAAGCCGGATATGAAGCGGTACATAATGACAAAGGATGGGGTGGATTTTATCCCTTCTTCCATTTATCTGTCCGTGGTGGATGCGAAGCTGCGGATGGAAATGGGGGCAGAGAAGATTCTGGCAGAGGTATTGGAACCGCTGCGTGAGAAGTATGACTGCATTTTGATTGATACCTGCCCGGTGCTGGGGATACTGACGATTAACGCACTGGCGGCGGCTGATGAAGTGATTATCACTGTCAATACGCAGCTTCTGGCAATGATGGGGATGCAGGATTTTCTTAGAACGGTAGGAAAGATCAAAAAGAGGATCAATCCAAAACTGGGGATTGCCGGGATTCTGCTGACCATGTGTGAGACCAGGACAAAGCTGTGCCGGGTGCTGACGGAACAGGTGACAGAGAGCTTCCAGGGGCAGATACGGATATTTGAAACAAGGATTCCCAACACGGTGAAGGTCGGGGAGAGCCTTTACTATAGCAAGACAGTTGTAGAATACAGCCCGAAGGCAAGCGCAGGCATTGCTTACCGGAAATTTGCAAAGGAGTTGGTTTCATATGAAGGCTAATGCGCCGAAAAGAAAGATTTTTAATGATGCGCTTGATCTGCTTGGCGGGGCAGATGTGGCTTCTGCTCTGGAAAATGGTGTACAGATGCTGCCGATAGACAGCATCCGCCCATTCCGGAAGCATCCTTTCCGGCTGTATGAAGGGGACCGTCTGGATGATATGGTGGAGAGCATCCGGGAGCATGGGGTGCTGGTTCCGGTCATTGTATGGCAGCATCCGGACGGATATGAAATGCTGTCCGGGCATAACAGGCAGATGGCGGGGAAAATGGCTGGTCTGACGGAGATTCCTGCCATTGTGAAGACGGATCTGACGGAACAGGATGCCTATGTGTATGTGATTGAGACGAATGTGATACAGAGGGGATTTGCGGAGCTTCTGCCGTCAGAAAAGGCTGCGGTGCTGGCAGAGCGGTATGAGAAAGTAAGCAGTCAAGGGAAACGGAATGATATTCTGGAAGAGATTGCAAAGCTGAACGGTACGGACATGGAGACTTGTGGACATGATGTCCACAAGTTGAAAAGCCGGGATGCAGTCGGGGAAGAGTACGGGATGACCGGAAGGAACATTGCCAGATATATCCGGGTGAACCAGTTGGATCAGGCACTAAAGGATCGGCTGGATGACGGCTCCCTTCCGTTGGTGGCGGCAGTGGATTTATCCTATCTGTCCGGTGAAGAGCAAGAAAGGGTGTCTGGACTGGCAGAACAGGGAAAAATTAAGCTGGATGCAAAAACTGCGAAATGTATGAAGGAGATAGCAGGGGACCTGACGGAAGAAAGGGTATTGGAGAAGCTGGGCGGCACAAAAAGGAAGAAGGATGCCGGGAGCAGGACGATAAAACTTTCTGCGGATGTGTATGAGAGGTACTTTGCAGAGATAAGGACGGCGGATGTGGCCGGAATTGTTGAAGAAGCACTGGCGGCATGGTTCGGGAAGGGAGGGATGGTAGATGTTCCAGACCAGTGAGCTTCAGAAGCTGGATGCGTCTTACTTTAACATTATTCTGACCGGGGATTATGATGTGACAATTCAATCAAAAAATACGGGGCATTATTGGTATCTGCATAACACGGAATATCCGGCAGAGGAATCCTGCATTATTTTCCATAAGCATAAGGCATCCCATCCGTATCACAGGCATGGGAAATCAGAGAATTTGCGGCAGGCGATTAGAAGCATTAAGGGTCATGATGTATTCCAGATGAATGGGAGAAAGTATATATGACAATCTATGTGGAAATCATTGCTCTTCTTGTTAAGAAACGTTGATTTTCCGGGCTTTTCGGGCACTTTTAGGAAAAATGGACTTGCACCCAAAGGGTATAAATGTTTTTACGAAGAAAATAGATGTGAATTGAAAAGATTGCCCAAGGTGGGGTAAGTGGAAAACAGGGTTTTGTTTCGTGGTATTCGGGAAAATGGATACCACAGAACAAAACCCTGTACTTTTTGGCAAAAGTCTATACTCCGTGGCAAAAGTGAGAACCACGGGACGAAAGTGGAAATAAAGTAACGAAGAAAACAGTTTAAACAATCTTTTCCAATTCATTTTGTAGCTGATGCAGAAACGCATTGGAAGCTCTCGAAAAAATCTGATATTTTTTCCACACGATACAAAATCCGGCTTCAAGCGTTGGGGAAAGAGGGCGAAAGCAAAGGTTACTATTCCCGACAGTGTTAATGATTTTATCCAGCCCGATTACATATCCAAATCCCTTTTTTACAAACAGCGAGGCGTTATAGATCAGGTCGTAGATGGCAACGATATTGATTGTCCGGAAATAGAGTCACAAAGTTTCTTTTTTCGATATTCGGTTGGTGTTAATTGATAGTGCTTTTTGAATAATCTGCAGAAATAGTCTACATTATTAAATCCTGTTTCATAAGAAATAGAATTGACTTTCTTTTCAGTCTTTATAAGTGATTGGGCAGCTTCGTTTAAGCGATAATTTATAAGATACTCTATTGGCGTAATGTGTAAATACTTGCGAAAAAGATTTAATACGGTACTTTTGCTGACTTTTGCATGCTCCGCAATGTCATCTAATGAAATGGCGTGCATATAATTCTGATGAATGTATTGCATCATTAATTGTAATCTTGCCTGCGAAGAGGCTGAATTATTTATGTGGTCCTTTATAAATGTAATGTCGGCATTTTCATATATTTCCAGCCAAAGCATTTGGATAAGAAAAGATGTTGTAAGTTCACTGGATGAACAGTAGTCCTGAACAGCAATTATTTGTCTTATAATTGATAAAGCTTTTGCCTGCCATGGAATATCAGCATAGAAAATCTGAAAAGTTAAGGAAGAAGAGATGACAGGTAAAATATATTTGTGATACAAGAGGGTATCCTGTGAAGCAATAAAAGAAGGCATACATACAAAATTCGGAATAACAGCTTCGGCGGGTGAGTAGAAGCGGTGCAGGATTTTGGAATTGATGAATACACCATTTCCTTCAGATAAAGTAAACTGCCTTTCTCCAATCCAGAACGTTACAGTTCCCGATTCAATATATACAAATTCTAATTCGGTATGCCAGTGCCATTCAATGCAGTTAAAATCAAACAGGGCTAAATTGTCATAATAGAAGTTAAAAGGGTAGTTATTACTGCCATGCTGGATCGTTTCCATTAAATTCTCATCAGTCATAATCTTGTTATAGTCTGTATTATAATTCATGATCAACACATCCCCCACAAGTGAAATATACGATATTATACAATAAATTAGAGATATAAATCAATGAAAAATGAGTTTTCATGTTATATAATTCAAAAAAACAAGATGAGGTGACCGAATATGGAGTTTAAATGGTTAAATGAGAGCGAGATAAGGATGGAAGGAAACAGAATTGAAATAACTGCTCCTGCACAGACTGACTTTTTCTGCGGAAGCATAAATGAGTGTGAGGAAGGTATTTTGCCGGAAACACTTTGTAACGCCCCTTTTTATTATACAGAGGTAGAAGGTGATTTTGTCCTTAAAGTGAAGGTGTCTCACGCTTTTAAAGAAACTTATGATTCTGCTTCTGTAATGGTTATGAAAGATTTAAGCTGTTGGGCAAAGTGCTGTTTTGAATTAACAGATTTTGGAACCCATGCTGCTGTAAGCGTTGTTACCAAAGGAGATTCGGATGATGCGAACGGGTGTAATCTGGAAGGAGACACTGCATGGCTTCAAGTATGCAGGGTAGGAAATGATTTTGCGTTTCATTATTCCTTAGACGGTATCAATTTTTATATGATGCGATACTTCCACTTGCCTGTTTTGCCTGTTGTTAAAGTAGGTTTACTGGCACAGGCACCTACAGGAAAAGGCGGAAAGCGTATATATGAACACCTGTCGATTGAGGAGAGGACAGTAAAAAATATCAGAGCTGGGAAATAGGGAAGACAGCCATACTAATCTTCAAAAACATGATAAAAGAATTGATATGGTAAAATTTATGATAGGAATCGGAATTTTATACGCAGAGGTTTCGATCCTTATGCTTTGTTTTCGGGAATTTTTATGCCCGGGCAACCGGGCTATAATTAGGAAGAAAATTTACGATGAGAGTCAGCAGCATAACTGGCAACATGCCAGGGTGGAATGTTAGGGAGGGAAAATATGCTACATTTTGAACGAGAAGTTACAGAACCGGAACTGATTGAAGAAATGTTACGCCAATTCAAATATGTAAATCTGGGGTTACAGGATACAGATGGATATCCTTATGTTGTTCCAGTAAATTTTGGATTTGAAATAAGAGAAAGTAAGTTGTATGTTTATATCCATTTCATGAAAAAGGGACATAAACTGGATCTGATGCGGAACAACCCCAAAGTCTGTCTGGAATTCAGTATGTTTAACGATTTTCCGGACAGACCTTATAAAAGACACTTCCATGATTATAGAAGTGTAATTGCGAAAGGCCATATCTATATCATAGATGCCAAGGAAGATTATGAGACCTTTCAAAGAGGCTATAATTTGCTGTATACCTGTAACAATAGAGCAGTTGAGCCTTTGGAAAGTCGAAAAAATTTCCCCGTTATGTATATTGGAATGATTGTTTGTGATATGAAAAATGTAACTGCCAAATCCGAATTCCCTTTAAGAAAACCGGAGGATGTTCCGTTTATCAATGTTTATGAAGTTGCCGAGGATACAGAACCATTCGATATCAGTGATATTATAGAGAAAAGAAAAAGGGAACTGTTTACTGACCCAAGCGTTAATTAATATCGAGATTTATGTATATGAAAGCTATTGTAAAAACGAAAAAATATAAATCAGGTAAATGTCTTGCAATATATGTTGACAGTAAGAACAAGGTTAATAAATTGATGATAACTTTAGCAGAGGCAGGGTTTATCGTTAATTATGAGCCGCGTTACATATCTGGAAACTACGAAGCATGTTTTCTATGCAGTTCTGAAAATGCAATCAGGATTTGCTGTAAAGTGAAAGAAAAAAGTAAGAAAGGAAACAAAAGCCGTCATGCAAAACTATAGGAAAACAAAAACAGCTTGTTATTTAGGGTTTATTACACAGGCAATAGCTGCAAATTTTGCACCGTTGCTATTCTTGAAATTTCATTATGATTATCATATTTCTCTTGGAAATATTGCACTCATATCTACTTGTTTTTTCTTTACACAACTTTTGGTAGACTTGTTCTGTGCCAAATTTGTGGACCGGATAGGATATCGTGTATGCATTGTAGCGTCCGAGGTATGTGCTGCTGCTGGATTGATTGGTCTGGCAGTTTTACCGGATATCTTACCGAATCCGTTTGTGGGAATTATATGCAGTGTAATCCTGTACGCAATCGGAAGCGGACTGATCGAGGTACTCTGCAGTCCTATTATAGAGGCATGCCCATTTGAAAATAAAGAGAAGACAATGAGTTTACTTCATTCATTCTATTGCTGGGGAGCTGTGGGGACTATACTGACTTCAACCATATTTTTCCTGATATTCGGGATGGATAGCTGGAAGTGGCTGGCTGTATTATGGGCGCTTATTCCGGCAATCAATATCTACAATTTTGCGACATGCCCTATTGAGCACTTAGTAGATGAAGGGGAAGGAATGGGGGTAAAAGAATTATTCCGAAAACCATTATTCTGGTTGTCCGTTTGCCTGATGGTCTGCTCAGGGGCATCAGAGCTTGCTATGGCGCAATGGGCATCGGCTTATGCAGAAGCGGCATTGGGATTATCAAAAACAATAGGAGATTTAGCGGGACCCTGCATGTTTGCAGTTACAATGGGGATAAGCCGCATGATTTTTGGAAAATATGACGACAGGATGGATCTGATGAAGTTTATGATGGGGTCGGGAATTTTGTGTGTACTGTGTTACCTTATTACTTCGTTATCGGCAAATCCATTTGCGGGTCTTATCGGGTGTATTCTGTGCGGCTTCTCTGTTGGTATTATGTGGCCTGGAACAATCAGCATTTCATCTGAAAATTTTCCCGCAGGAGGAACAGCTATGTTTGCGCTGCTTGCTATGGCAGGAGATTTAGGAGGGAGTCTTGGACCAGGTATTGTAGGCCGCATTACGCAGTATGCAGGAGACAATATCCGTGTGGGCATGGGTGTGGGGCTTGTATTCCCGATTATTTTGCTGGCGATGCTTTTTATCCTTGGAAGAGGAACAAAAGCGAATAAAGTCAAACAATGATTCTTATATCGTTGATTGCATAAAGGAGAAGCTGGAAATACTCTTTATACATGGTAGATTATGGAAAGTGGGATTGCATCGTAACTGATAGATCCAAATGGCAGATTGCATTAGTACATGAGAAGTCATGAATATGTGCGGTACTGCCGGGAAGGAGA
>JAUNGB010000121.1 GCA_030524715.1 Eubacteriales bacterium
AAGAGTGCTTTCCACTTAACCCCCTTCAGAGTGGAATTTAACTTTTCACTTCAGCATCCGAAAAAAATTCAATGTTTTACTTGATTAAAGCAGGAAATGGTGGTATAATCTGAAACATGTTTGAGAGACAAATACAGATGTCTTTATAGAGAAAACAAAGAGGAGGGCTATTATTATGAAAAAAAAGTTATTATCCGTAGTTATGGCAGCAGCCATGGTGGCAGCCACTGCAGTTCCTGCATTTGCGGCAGACACAGTAAAGATCGGCGTTTATGAGCCGGCTTCCGGCGACAACGGAGCAGGCGGCAAGCAGGAAACCCTTGGTATCCAGTATGCCAACAGCCTGACGCCTACTGTGGAGATCGGCGGTACAGAATACAACGTAGAACTTGATATTGTTGACAATGAATCATCCAATGACAAGGGACCGTCCGCTGCGGCGACTCTGGTAAGCGACGGCGTTTCCATCGTACTTGGATCCTATGGTTCCGGCGTTTCTATTGCAGCGTCTGATATCTTTAAGGACGGCGGCGTTCCGGCAATGGGCGTAACCTGTACAAACCCGCAGGTTACTCAGGGAAATACCCATTATTTCCGTATCTGCTTCCTTGATCCGTTCCAGGGCACTGTCCTTGCAAACTTTGCCAACCAGAACTTCGAGGCAAAGAAGGCATACGTGCTGACGAAGCTTGGCGACGACTATTCCGCAGGTCTGGGACACTACTTTACTCAGGCGTTTGAGGATCTCGGCGGAGAAGTTGTTTCCGAGACCTTCCCGGAAGGAAACAGTGACTTTGCTTCTTATATTACCTCAGCCAAGAATGCGGAAGCAGACGTATTCTTTGCACCTGTATCCACTGAGGCGGCAGCCCTGATCATCGAGCAGGCAGCTTCCCAGGGTATGGAGATTCCGATGATGGCAGGCGACACATGGGATTCCAACGTTATCTTAAATGCAGCAAAAGGCAAAGACGTTCAGGTTTATGTAACTACCTTCTATCAGGAAGGCGGCAACGCAGAGTTTGACGAGGGAATGAAAGAATATATCAATTCCGATTCCACCGCAAAAGCAAACAACGGCGGAGACGATACGATCGCGGCAGTATCCGCAATGGGATACGACGCATATTATGTAGCTCTGGAAGCCCTGAAGGCAGCAGGCTCCACAGATCCGGCGGCAGTGAACGAGGCGCTTTGGGACGTTACCTATGAGGGCGTATGCGGCAAGGTCGAGTTTGATGACGAGAACGGCGACGCTGTAAGAGATACTGCATATGTAAAGAGCGCAAATACAGAAACTGGCGCATGGGAATTCGTTGGAGAACAGGGAATCAACTAATCTTAACAAACAAATTACCGGGGCGGGGAGTATTTACCCGCCTCGTAGTTTTGCTTTCGGGAACTTTATTTAAGGGAGGATTTCTATGGAATGGTTCAGTAGAAATCTGCCGTATTTTCTGGCAGGTATTTCGGTCGGCGGTCAGTACGCGCTGATAGCCATAGGATATACCATGGTATATGGTATTCTTCGTCTGATCAACTTTGCCCACGGCGATATTTTTATGGTTGCGGGCTTGTTTATGGTTTATTTTTCGGCATCCATGCCGATGTATGTTTCAATTCCACTGGTTTTGATTCTGACAGTGGCACTGGGCTTTCTTGTGGAGCGCGTGGCTTATAAGCCTCTTCGATCCGCTCCGAGAATGTCTATTATGATTTCTGCAATCGGCGTTTCTTATCTGCTCCAGAACCTGGCGCTTTATGTGACGGGCGGTCTGGCGCAGCAGTATCCGGCGATTCCCTGGATCAGCGATACGATTCAGGTGTTCGGCGCCACCACAAAGCGTGTGACGGTAATCACGCCGTTTTTGACGATCATTTTGGTAATTGCCCTGGTCGCCCTGATCAAATATACAAAGATCGGTATGGCAATGCGTGCGGCGTCCAAGGATTTTGAGACCTCCCAGTTAATGGGGATCAAGATCAACTCCGTTATCAGTATGACCTTTATTATCGGTTCTTTCCTGGCGGCTGTGGGCAGCCTTCTGTTTTTTACGAACTATACAGGCGTAACCCCAACCGTGGGCGCAATGCCTGGCCTGAAGGCCTTTGTGGCAGCGGTATTCGGCGGTATCGGCTCGATTCCGGGGGCCGTGATCGGAGCGTTTATCATCGGTATCTGTGAAAATATCATTAAGGGCATGGGGTGGACAACCTTTTCAGACGCCTTTACCTTTGCTCTTTTGATCGTTATCCTGATCGCCAAACCCACAGGCCTGTTTGGTGAAAAAGCAACAGATAAAGTATAAGGAGGCGTTGATATGACAAAGAAAAAAGAGACAATCATAAACGCAGCCTTGATCGTTGCGCTGCTTGGTGTATTGTTTATTATGGAGCATGTGCTTCCGTCCACAGCAATGATCTTTACTGTTTTGAAAAAAGGCGCGATTTATGCACTGGTGGCGGTTTCCATGAACCTTCTGAACGGATTTACCGGTCTGTTCTCTCTGGGACAGGCGGGCTTTATGCTTCTTGGCGCGTATACCTACGGGATCCTGACGATTCCTGTGGATCAGAGAGTAAATGTATACCAGTATTTTGACGGAGGTATCGTTCAGTTTGCGGTTCCGGTTGTTGTGGGACTGATAGCGGCAGGACTGGTAGCCGCGGTATTCGCGTTCTTTATCGGACTTCCGGTGCTTCGTTTAAAAAGCGATTACCTTGCCATTGCGACACTGGGCTTTGCGGAAATCATCCGTGCGGTGTTCCAGTGGGATAAGCTTGGGCCGCTTACCAACGGTTCCAACCTTCTTCGGAGCTATCCTACCTTTAAGAGCGTTATTTATCCGTTCGTGGTATCCGGAATCTGTATCGCCATTATCGTAATGCTGATTAATTCTACATATGGCCGTGCTTTCAAAGCTATCCGCGACGACGAGATCGCAGCGGAGGCAATGGGGATCAATCTTGCCCATCATAAGCGGATCGCATTTATTATCAGTTCCTTTTTTGCGGGGATTTCGGGAGCGCTTCTGGCAATGTACCAGACCACCATTCAGGCGTCCATGTTTAAATCCGCTATGACCTATGAGATCCTTCTGATCGTGGTAATCGGCGGAATCGGTTCCGTGACGGGAAGCTGTATCAGCTCCTTCCTGTTCATTATCTGTTCGGAATGGCTGCTGCGTTTCCTGGATAATGACACGTATATCGGAGACTTCCATGTACCGCTTCTGCGCGCGGGCTTCCGTAAGGTTGTGTTCTCCATTATCATTATGATTATCGTGCTGTTCTTCCGTAAGGGGATTATGGGAGAACGGGAGTTTTCAGTGAGAGGAATCTATAATTTCTTCACAGGCAAGTCCCGGAAAAAGAAAGCGGCAAAAGGAGGGAACTCCAATGAATAACAACAATGTATTGAAGGTTGAGAACGTTACCATGCAGTTCGGCGGCGTCATTGCCGTTGACAATATGAACATTGAAGTAAATAAAGGCGAGATCGTTTCCCTGATCGGCCCCAACGGCGCGGGAAAAACAACAGCCTTTAACGTTATCACAGGCGTGTATGCGCCCACAAACGGAGCCGTCTATTTTAACGGAGAAAAGATTATTGAAAACCATCCCCAGGGGAAAATGAAAAAGCTTTACCAGGGGGAAAACGCGCTGATGTACCATTCCTCCATTGCCCCTACTCCGGATAAGATTACGAAGCTCGGGATTGCCAGGACATTCCAGAATATCCGTCTGTTTAAAAGCCAGACGGTATTTGACAATATTCTGATCGCCAAGCATTTAAGACGTACCAGCAATCTTTTTACAGCGACCTTCCACCTGAATGGAAAAGAAGAAGCCAGAATGCGTAAAGAAGCCGAGGATCTGCTTCGGATCCTGGGCCTTGAGGATGTGCGCAATGAAATGGCGACCTCCCTTCCTTACGGCAAACAGCGCCGTCTGGAGATTGCCAGGGCTATGGCTACAGAGCCGAGTCTTCTGCTCCTGGACGAGCCGGCTGCCGGAATGAATCCCCAGGAGACTGATGAGCTTACCGCGTTTATCGGAAGGATCCGTGATGAATTTGGAATGACGATCTTTATGATCGAGCATCATATGGATCTTGTTATGGAGATTTCCGACAGAATCTACGTGTTGGATTTCGGAAAGCCGATTGCAGCGGGAACCCCGGAGGAAATCCAGAATAATCCAAGGGTAATCGAAGCATATCTGGGAGGTGCCGCGGATGAGTAATATATTGGAAGTAAAAAATCTGAATGTATCCTACGGCGGTATTAAGGCCGTAAAAAATATCAGCTTTTGTGTTCCCAAGGGCGAAGTCGTCACCCTGATCGGAGCTAACGGAGCCGGAAAAAGTTCTACCCTGCGTTCAATCGTAGGGCTGGTAAAGCCAGCTTCCGGGAGCATTGTTCTGGATGGAAAGGAAATTGCGGGAAAAACGCCGGAGCAGATCGTAGCCCAGGGGATTACCCTTGTGCCGGAGGGGCGGCGGGTATTTGCCGACCTGACCGTGCTGGAAAATCTGAAGATCGGCGCCTATATGCGTAAGGATAATCTGGAGGACGACCTGAACTGGTGTTACGATCTGTTCCCCAGATTGAAGGAGCGCCACTGGCAGCTTGCCGGAACTCTTTCCGGCGGCGAACAGCAGATGCTCGCCATTGCCCGCGCGCTTATGAGCCGTCCGGAAATTATTATGATGGACGAGCCGTCTCTGGGACTTGCGCCGATTATTGTAAAGGGAGTTTTTGATATTATCCGTGAGATCAATAAGCAGGGAAAAACTATTCTTCTTGTTGAGCAGAATGCGAATATGGCTCTCCATGCAGCCCACCATGGTTATGTTATGGAGACGGGTACCATCACTCTTTCCGGTACCGGAGAGGAACTTGCGGAGAACGAATCAGTCAAGGCAGCTTACCTTGGAAAAGCTAAAAATAAAAAGTAAAAGATATCGCCAGACCTCCGGGCATTTGCCCGGAGGTCTGGCGTTTTCTTTAGTTCATGCCCATATATTATTCGCTAATGTGATCAGGACGGGAATCGTTATGATAGAAAACAGCGTAGATAATACGACGGTTTCTACAGCATAAAGATAATCGTTGTTATGTAATTGAGCGTACACAGCCACATTGGATCCGACCGGACACGCCGCTGCAATTAAGATAGCCAATTTCATCTCAAGCCATGTATTTGGAACCAGGGATAAAAGAAGCATTGCTGCCACAGGAATGACGATCATACGTACCAGAGCGACCAGATAAAGCCGGGGCTTCAGGAACATTTTAAATATGTCGGTCTGCGCAAGATAGATTCCAATAGTAAACATCGCAATCGGAGTATTCAGGTTGGCAATCTGTGTAACGCATTTATTAAGCAGCACAGGCATTTGGAACCCGGATAAAAAGAAGAACAAACCGATTATGATAGCGATCATGAAGGGGGCTTTTATCAGTTTCAAAAGCTGCTGCAGGATGGATTGAGACAATGAGCTTTTCTTAAATGAGCCTTTCTTATCGGATGTTTTAGCTTCTTTTGTCATCAGCGATACCCCATAGGTCCACTGGAAAAGGTTTAAAAAGGCGATAAATGACGCAATGTAAAATACCGAACCATCGGACAGGGTAGCCAGTATTAAAGGAATACCAAAAAATCCCGGGTTGGAAAACGCGGCGCTGAAGGATTCGATGACATTCCTGCGAAAAAATAACCTTGAGATCAGAATGGACATTACTAACACAATAAGAGACAGCAGGGAACTAAGGAGCAAGCCTATCAGTCTTTCATGGCTGTACTCCAATTGAAATCCATTGATAATGACGCATGGCAAGGAAAGATAGAGCAGGATATTAGCAAGAGATTTACTTCCCTCCGGCGTGATTTTTCCGGTACGGAACATAAGATACCCCACAAAAGCGAGGAGGAACATAATGATAACCTGTTGAATTAATGTGTATGCCATTGGAAACTCCTTAGATATATTGCTTTATATTGTTGAATACGATCTCATAAGCATTGGCGAACATATGAAGCCCTTCTTTGGTAAATTCAGCTTTGAGATTACCGTTTTCATCGCATAAGCCTTCATTTGCGTTGATGAAGTGAAAGCCGAATTCCTGCGCAAGCTCGCTTACCTGTCCGTTTACCATATTAAGATTATCATTGGTACGGATTTTCAGCATATGGGAAATGAATTCATTGTCTGCGACAGTGGGATTTACGGGGTAATATGCCATCATGTAGACTTCAGTCTCAGGAAGACGTTCTTTAATCTGGTTCAGGATGAATTTATAGTTTGTGAGAAGGTGACGGTTCCAATCTTCGCCGTCCTCCCGTTCATTTATGTCGTTGGTTCCGATATTGATAAACAGTTTAGAAGGGGACAGATCAAAGAGTACAGTATCTATTTCAGAGATAAAATCGTCTGTGGTATATCCGCCGATTCCACGGTTATAGATGATTTTATTGATTCCGTGATTTTGAGCGATTTCTGTGATGGGAAATTGTTCCATCAAAGAAGAGCCTGTGAAAAGGATCTGTCCTTTGACCACATTCCGATTTAATATCTGAAAATTCTTAGCTTTTTCAAACTGTTCCTGCTTCCCCCGGGCGCGCATTTGCTCATCGATTACTTTTAAGAGTTCTATAGACTTTGAGTCATTTTCCATTTGTTTTTTATCCATTTGAATTCCCTCTTTTCTTGAATTTCTTCTTCTATTGTACCATATGTGTTATATTATGACAAATGTGAAAAATACATATTATAGTTTAAGTGTCAGCACTCATGAAAATGAAATAAGAAGTGTCAGCGCCCCATGAAATAAAAATTTGACGTATTTCTCTTTCTGTGTTATCCTATAGGCATTCGGAATCATATACATCAGATGTGGGATGATTCGCAAGGGAGTCTTGAATTTTAAAATCATACATTTCGGAGGAACTTGTGCTTCCGGGATTATCTAAGGAGAATTTATTATGAGCTGGAGAAATCAGGTTATTTACATGTTTAAAGGAAACATTTGATCACTTCCGGCTATCAGTGCGCCCTTTTTCAGGGCATTTATTCCAAATTATCAGCAATAACAACAGAGATATTAAAAAGAGAAATTAATAAAACAGAATAAAACAGAAGATGGAGAAAATTCTATGAATATAAAGAAACAGATAAGGTGTTTGTATCTGTATGAGGCTATTATCTGCTTTCGGATGATAGATGTAGTATGGGTACTTTTCCTTTTAGGGCGAGGATATTCCCTTGCAGAAGTAGGAATTGCAGAGGGTGTTTTCCATGTTACAAGCATTATTTTTGAAATTCCAAGCGGCATGGCGGCTGACTTATTCGGCAGAAAACGCACGCTTATTTTATCCGGCCTTGTGGGAACGTGTTCCTGCATATTTATGATGCTGGACGGCTGGCGCGGCTGGATTTATCCCGGGATGATCCTTTCGGCGCTGAGTATCAACCTTGCTTCGGGAACAGAAGAGGCCCTGACCTATGACAGCCTTCTTGATGCGGGCCGCGAGAAGGATTATGCAGGAATTTATTCCCGCATGGGCGTGATCGGCCGGATTTCCAGCGCGCTTTCCTGTACCGTAAGTCCCATAGCCATTGCGGCAGGCTATCGGTATACTTATTTAGCGACCGCCTTTTTGAATCTGGGAGCCGTTTTGGCAGTGCTGGGACTGAGGGAGCCAAGGGTGACAAAGGAACAGCGGGAGAGAAAGGAAAATAGCTGTAAAGATAATTGGATTCGTTTGACCAGACATGTACAGGCTACGCTTGCCTTTATTCGGGAGCATCCCCAAACAATGGGAAAGCTCTTTGCAAATGCGGCGCTTGCGTGCCCGTGCTTTCTTATCATGATGTATCTGCAGGAGCATCTTGTGAACTGCGGATGGCCCAAAAGCTGGATTGGGATACCCATGGTTGTGATTCCCCTGGCCGGAGCGGCGGGAGCATGGATGGCGGGCAAAAACAGGATGGGGCTTTTAAAGGCAGTATTTGTATGCGCGTTTCTAAGCGGAATGGGAACCTGCCTGACAGGAAGCAGCATTCTTGCCTGCTCTGTGTTTGGGGCCTGCGTGGCGCGGGGCTGTGAAGGCTTTATCGGGATCGTCATCAGTGAAAATGTAAACCGTCAATTTACAAGCAGTCAGAGAGCCACGCTGATCAGTGTGGACAGCATGCTTTATTCCGTACTGATGGTGGCCGCAAGTCCGCTGACTGGCTTTATTGGGAATCATTATTCCGTTTCCGCGATTTTCTATGTGCTGGGCGGAACGTTAATCCTGTCTGCAGTCGTATTTGGCCTTCTGTACCGGAAACGGAATCGGAGAGTTACTGTGTACAGACAATAAAGAGTTACTGTTTACTCCCAAGTCTTGCACTGGCTGTACGGGCTTGCGGTCAACAAGGTATAACTGTCAGGAATTCGGCACTTCTCCGAAGGCGAACTTCCTGCTAAAAGGGTGAAAAAAGACTTGACTACAGCCTGTTCATATGGTACACTGAACAAGCGACATGGAAGTTAGGTCTTTTTTTTATGCCCGAAAATGATGACGGATGCATACAAGGCGAAAGAGAAGGCCGTGCAAATGAAAACACTGGAGGTGGAAGTTGTGCGCGTTAAAATTACATTAGCATGCACCGAGTGCAAGCAGCGTAACTACAATATGACTAAGGAAAAGAAAAACCATCCTGAGAGATTGGAAACCAAGAAATATTGTAAGTTCTGTCACAGACACACAATGCACAAGGAAACAAAATAATCACAAGGTAACTATGATCGGATAGTTACTCACAAGAATTGTGAGGTCACGCTATGCAAGAAAAGGAAAAATCTGCTGGCAAAGGCCAGAAGAAGAGTTGGTTTCAGGGACTTCAATCAGAATTCAGAAAGATTGTATGGACAGACCGTGAGACACTGGCGAAACAGACAGTAGCAGTAGTTGTGATTACTGTGATTCTGGGTGTTATCATCAGCGTTATGGACGCGGGTATTCTGGAAGTCATTAATCTTTTAATGAAATAAGGATAAAGGTGATTGTATGTCAGAAGCAAAATGGTACGTTGTCCATACCTATTCCGGGTATGAGAACAAGGTGAAAGCCAACATTGAAAAGACAATCGAAAACCGACACCTGGAAGATCAGATCCTGGAAGTCCGTGTTCCTCTTCAGGACGTTGTAGAAATGAAGAACGGAACGGCCAAGCAGGTTCAGAAGAAATTGTTTCCGGGATATGTGCTGCTCAACATGATTATGAATGACGATACATGGTATGTGGTCCGTAATACCAGAGGTGTTACAGGATTTGTAGGACCGGGATCCAAGCCGGTGCCGCTGACGGAGGAAGAAATGCTTCCGCTGGGCATCAAGGACGAGCCGGTTGCCGTAGATTTCGCAGAGGGCGACCAGGTAGTCGTAACCGGCGGAGTCTGGAAGGATACCGCAGGCGTTATTACAGCAATCAACATGCAGAAACAGGTTGTTACCATTAATGTTGAGCTTTTCGGCCGCGAGACGCCGGTTGAAATAAGTTTCGCAGAAGTTAAGAAATTATAACAGGTAATCATTATAGTGGGAGGGAAATACCCCCGCCAATACCACATAGGAGGTGCCGAAAATGGCAAAGAAAGTAACAGGATATATCAAATTACAGATTCCGGCTGGTAAAGCAACTCCAGCACCGCCAGTTGGTCCGGCTCTTGGACAGCATGGTGTAAACATTGTTCAGTTTACCAAAGAGTTCAATGCAAGAACAGCAGATCAGGATGGTATGATCATTCCGGTTGTTATCACTGTTTATGCAGACAGAAGTTTCAGCTTCATAACCAAGACTCCGCCAGCAGCCGTTCTTCTGAAGAAAGCCGCTAACATCAAATCCGGTTCCGGCGTTCCGAACAAAACAAAGGTTGCAAAAGTGACCAGAGCTCAGGTTCAGGAAATCGCAGAACTGAAGATGAAAGACCTGAATGCAGCATCTATCGAAGCAGCTACAAGCATGATCGCAGGTACTGCAAGAAGCATGGGAATCGAAGTAGTAGACTAATACAAATAGGAAGTGGGAGGGAAATCCCCGCCAATACCACAGGAGGTTATAGAAATGAAACGAGGAAAGAAATACGTGGAAGCTGCAAAAGCAGTAGACCGCGCAGCATTATATGAAACCGCAGAAGCTATCAGCTTAGTGAAAAAAACTGCAGTTGCTAAATTTGATGAAACTGTCGAAGCTCATATCCGTACAGGCTGTGACGGACGTCATGCAGACCAGCAGGTTCGTGGCGCAGTAGTCCTGCCGCACGGAACCGGTAAGCAGGTTCGCGTTCTTGTTTTTGCAAAGGATGCAAAGGCAGACGAAGCAAGAGCTGCAGGAGCAGAATTCGTCGGAGCAGAGGAATTAGTTCCGAAGATCCAGAAAGAGGGATGGCTGGATTTTGACGTTGTTGTTGCAACTCCTGATATGATGGGCGTTGTAGGACGTCTGGGCCGTGTACTTGGACCGAAGGGCTTAATGCCTAACCCGAAAGCTGGTACTGTAACTATGGACGTTACAAAAGCAGTTCATGATATCAAAGCAGGTAAGGTTGAATACCGTCTTGATAAAACCAACATTATCCATGTTCCGATCGGTAAAGCTTCCTTTACTGAGGAACAGTTAAGCGACAACTTCCAGACGCTGATCGACGCTATTCTGAAGGCAAGACCAAGCACTGTAAAGGGCCAGTATTTAAGAAGCGTAACCATCGCTACCACAATGGGTCCTGGTGTGAAGATCAACCCGATGAAATTAGCTTAATAGATTGTATTTTACGAAGAGCATTCTCATACGAGGATGCTCTTTTTAAACGCAGAAAATTATTTCCCCGCGTAAAGCGGACATTGGCATTCTAATTTGCTGCAGGCTCATGGATGCAGATTGCTATTGCTGCGCAAAAATTTGTTTAGAATATTTTTAGAGGTAATTTGTAGAAAAGTGTGGTATAGTAAGGCAAAACGAGAGAATGTACGGAGCAGGCGGTTTTGTCTGACGTATCGTCAAAGCCCTTGCTTTAGAGCGTGTTTGAAAATTGTTTTTCGTGAGTTGTGATTCCCAGTTTGTGGAAATGAATTTTCAAACACGCTTTAGCCATAAAAAGTGTTAAAGAGTGAAAGGAAAAGAGGGATAATTTTGGCGGCAAAAAGGCGCAGAAAAAGGTACCGGAAAAGAACAGGCGGCAGAACGAAGCTGCTTCTCTGTGCAATTGTGGAGGTAATTGTACTTGCAGCGCTGCTTGTGATGATCGGATGGCATTATGGCCTGGAGGGATGGCTCAGACAATTCAGCCTTCCTGTGGTAAAGGAACTGGATCTCAGCGGGATCAACAGCCCTGATGCGGTTCTTATACAGGCAAACAGCGGGAAGGTTATCGGGGAGATCAACGGGGAAGAGCGCATATATCCGGCCTCATTAACAAAAATGATGACCACGGTAGTTGCAATCGAAGAGCTTGACAGTTTAGAGCAGGAGATCACCCTTACTGCGGAAATGTTCGCGGGACTTTATGAGCAGGATGCTACTCAGGCAGGATTCCAGCCGGATGAAACAGTACGCGCCATTGACCTTCTCTACGGCGTAATGCTCCCGTCAGGGGCAGAATGCTGTATTGCCCTTGCAGACACACTTGCCGGTTCTGAAGAGGCATTTGTGGAGCTGATGAATAAAAAGGCTGCAAAAATCGGCATGGAAGACACCCATTTCTGCGACAGCACGGGCCTTCATAATCCGGAACATTACAGCACTGCAAAGGATATGGCTGTACTGCTGAAATATGGCCTGAAGAACGATACCTTCCGTGAGATCATTGAAAGTCCGTGGCATTCTACGCCTCCGACGAATATCCATCCTGACGGGATTACTTATTACAGTACCATGTTCAAAAATCTCTCGGATACGGCCGTAACAGGAGGGGAGATAAAAGGAGGAAAGACAGGATTTACCAATGAAGCAGGCCTTTGCCTTGCAAGCTTTGCGGAAATAGAGGGCAGGGAGTACATTCTGGTAACGGCAGGGGCGCCGGGAGATACAGGAAGCCCCCTTCATGTACAGGACGCCGTAACCATTTATAACCGCCTTGGGGAAGCGGCTTTGGAGAAAAAATGACTATAATTTCTGCATAAGTCAAAATATAGCAAAGGACTAATATATCCAGGGTTGTTTTACGAAGAAAAATTTAAATTGTTAAACAGCGCATTTTTACGAGGGTTATGGAAGCT
>JAUNGB010000122.1 GCA_030524715.1 Eubacteriales bacterium
GCAGATAGATTATTAACATAAGGCTATTGACATTTCATAACTTTTTTTTTAAAATAGAGTCAAAAGAAACGAAGTTTACTACCGTGTAGTATCTATAACTCAGACGGGCTGCTCGTTTCTTTTTTTGTTCTTACAAAATCGTATAAGTAAAGTTTACCATCTTCATCACATCTGACCAACATTTTAGCTGTATAAATATTATATCCTTCAAGTTCCCCGTTCGAATTATACTTAGGTATTCCGAATCTTGTATTATAACGGTACCAACCATACTCGGCCTTGGCTTTATGCTTTTTCTCATAATCCTCCGATTCAACTTTATCCGTTGCAATATAAATCAACTCACTAATTGCCTGAACCATATTGGCCTTCGCTTTTTCATTGGCACCCTTTAATCTTATTTTATCCTTGGAATGGCAGAATTCATCTGGAAAATCTGTACCTATATATATTTTTTCTGATGTTTCAATAATTTCATAACATTCCCCTATGTATTCCTTTAAATACATTTCTACCTGATTCCAATCAATTTTTCTCCGGGATTTAAATCTGATATCATTAATAAGGACTATGCTTTTTCCACTTTCATCTCTAATAATATTGATATTCTTGTTTTTCCTGTTATCCATATTTTCCGATCTTACTTTATAAGATAATAAGCGAAGCACATAATCCGGCATCTTCCTTCTGCCCGCTTCCCACTCTTCTATAGTGCGGAGCGGAATTCCCTGCGCTTTGGCAAATTGTGTTCTGTTTAAACCTGCTATACTTCTTAGTTCTTTTATTTTTTGTGCTTGTACTATTAATTTTTCTTTTCTTCTATCCATAACTCCCCAAAATGAAGCCACCTATTGAGTGGTTATATCATAGCACAAAATTATAAATATTACAATATAAAATAACCCCTCCCGGCAGCCGGATTTACCGGCTTGTCAGGAGGAGATTCCCATTATATCATCTTTAATTTCTCCAATATTTGCAAAGCGAACCTTCGCATTCCGCTGTACGGCATGCTTATGTGCCCAGCCTGGTTCGGAATACTTATTTCTCGATAAATGTTCCTGCTTTGATCTGCTCTACGTATTCCATATATTTCTCCTGAATTTCCGCAGAAACGATCTTATCGCTGAAGGTTCCCACGCTCAGACATCCGTCTTCGAGATTTCCATAGATCGTCTTGTTTCCGTATTCGCCTGCTTCTACTGCTTCCATACATTCTTTAACAAGAGCGGCATTGTCGGTTACAACGGAACACATGATGACTTCATCCTCTGCGGAGCCTAAATCGCCGGGCTGTCCGATAGAATATTTATTTTCCTGCTCTGCCAGAGCTTCTCTTGCACCTGTATCAACAGCGCTGGCATCGCCAAACATAATATCCACATCATAGGTGGAGATCATGGAAGCTGCGATTTCCTTGCCCTTTGCCGCGTCATCATAGGAGCCTGCATAAGCGGAGCTTACATTGATGTCCGGATTCACAGCTTTGGCTGCCGCTTCATAGCTTTCCAGCTTTGTCTTGGTGGTATCGATTTCCATACCACCGATAAATCCTACATTCTTTGTCTCTGACATCAGGCCTGCAAGCGCGCCAGCCAGATATCCGATCTGTTCTGCATCAGGCATTACTGAAATGACATTATCTGTCTCAATGGCGCCGTTTAACAGGCAGAAGTAAGTATCCGGATATTCTTCTGAAACCTGTACGACCGCATCTGTATACTCATTACCCGGAGCAAAAATCAGGTTGTATTCCAGATCCGCATAATCTGTCATGACAGATGCAAAATCTGAAGTCTTTACATTATCCGTATAAGCGGTTTCCCAGCCCATTTCTTCTGCCGCGTCTTCCATAGCCTGATAGCAGCTTGCTCCCCATCCTCCGTCAGAAATGGAAGAATCCAGAAGCATTGCAATCTTGTAATCTCCTTCTGCCGCAACGCTTGTCACCGGAACAGTGACTGCTCCTGCCGCCATAGCTGCTGTCAATGCAATTGACCACATTCTTTTTTTCATTGTTAGTTCCTCCTTTGAGTTTTTATTTATCGTTCACGCCTGTAAAGGCGGAAGTCATCTCTCCTCACGGTAATACGGCTGTCCGTTTGCCTTGGGGCCGCTCTTTTTGATACCGAACACCACCAGGGCGACCAGAGTACAGAGATACGGGATCATCTGCAGAAGCTGATACGGAGTTCCCGGGCTTAAAAGCTGGAGACGTATCTGGATAGCGTCACAAAATCCAAACAGCAGGCAGGCAAGCAGTACGCCTCCCGGCATCCATCTTCCGAAAATAACCGCGGAAAGAGCAATAAATCCGCGTCCTGCCACAATCCCTTCTGAATAAGTGCTTGTATAGCAAATGGTCAGATAAGCGCCCCCGATACCTGCCAGGGCTCCGCACACAACACTTGCAAGATACTTCTGGCGGATAACGTTTACGCCTAAAGTCTCCGCCGCCTTGGGATACTCTCCTACCGCCTTGAAATTCAGCCCCGCTTTTGTCCTGTTCAGGAAAACGGCGGTCACTGGCACCAGAAGATAAGCAAAATATACTAACGGCGAATGGTTGAAGAACAGCTCGCCCACGATGGGAATCCGGCTTAAAAGAGGAATCGGAACCGCCTTCATGGAAACTCCCTGTACTACTGTAGACGTATCCGAAAAATATGCCCTGTAAATAAAGGACGCCAGCGCCGGAGCAAAAATATTGATCGCCATACCGTACACGATCTGCTCTGCACACAGGGTAATCGTACAAAATGCATAGATCATATTTACAGCGATTCCTGCCACCGCCCCCGCCAGGATCCCAAGGAACGGATTCCCGCTTACATAGCCCGCCAGAAATCCGATCAGCGCGCCAATGGACATAATACCGTCAAGTCCGATATTTACAAGCCCCGCACGCTCTGAGTAAAGCTCCGCCAGGGCCACCAGCAAAATCGGCGTCGCCATACGGATGGTGGATAAAAACAACTGGACAAAGAAATTCACATTCATGATCGCATCCATCAGACCTCAGCCTCCTTTCTTCTTCCGGAGAAATGTACCCGGAAAAACTGCTGCACCTGGGGAAGGCGTACAAGCGCCGTACCTGCCACCGCAAACACGATCACCAGCGCCTGGATAATGTCCACTACAGAGGTAGGCACCTTCATTCCCGCCTGCAGTGTACTGGCTCCTTTACGTAAAATGCCGAAGAATAAGGCAACGATCACCGTTCCGATAGGATTTAACTGTGCGATCAGCGCAATCGCCACACCGTCAAACCCGAATCCGTCCCCATATCCCTGCATCAGACGGAACTGCTTGCCATGGAGCTCGATACTTCCGCCCATTCCCGCAATAGCGCCGGAACAGATAAAGGACAGCAGAATGATCTTTTTCACCGCAAACCCGTTAAATTTTGCCGCCATGGCATTCATTCCCACAGCACGCAGCTTAAAGCCCGCAGAAGTATAAAACATAAAATAATACAGAACCAGCGCAAGAAGAATCCCGATCACGATCCCATAATGCACCTTAAAGCCCTCCGAAATATTGGGAAGCTGTGATTCCTTGGGAATTGCCGGTGTCTGGGGCACGCTTCCGTCACGGAGGATATTGGTAAAAATACAGCCCATAAATAAAGTCGCCACATAGTTCAGCATAATACTGACGATCATCTCATTTAAGCCCCTTGTGATTTTCAGGACTCCGGGGATGGCTCCCCACACTCCTCCCACAAGAGTTCCCGCAAGGATGCTGATGATAATTGCGGGCGCCCCTGTGATCCCGGTCTGGGTGCTTATCACAATACTAGTGATGGAGCCCATGATAAACTGCCCTTCACCGCCCAGGTTAAACACGCCGCATTTATAGGCAAATGCCGCAGCAAGCCCTGTAAAGATAAGAGGACATGCCACCTCCAGCGTCTGTGCAATCTTTGATGAGGATCCCAAAGCGCCTTTAAACAAAAATCCATATGCTTCCAGAGGATTCTTTCCCAGACACAGGATAATGATCCCGCCGATCACAAAAGCGGCAAGAATCGAAAGCAAAGGAACCAGTAATTTCATATAATCATTTTTTGTTTTCATGCCGTCATTCCTTTCCCGCCATTGCTAACGAAATCTCTTCAATAGGAGGATTTTTTCCGCTGTATTCTCCCATGACCTGACCTTCAAACATGACGATGATCCTGTCCGAAAGCTTCAGTATCTCATCAAAATCCGCGCTGATCAGTAAAATGCCGCAGCCCTCGTCCCTTGCCTGTATCATTGTATCGTGCACATAACCGGTTGCTCCGATATCCAGCCCCCTTGTAGGATGGACAGCCACCAGAAGCTCAGGTTTATCCTCCAGCTCCCTGGCAAGAATGATTTTCTGCTGGTTCCCGCCTGACAGATTTCTTGCCTCCTGTTCTACGGAAGAACAACGGATATCATTTTTCTTCTGCAGCTCCAGGGCATAATCGTGAATGGCCTTTTTCTTCAGAAACCAGCCCCTGCCTTTGGAAAAACGTTCCTTCTCCGTGGATTTCAGAACCAGATTCTCTTCCACTGTCATGTTTCCCACAAGCCCCATTTTATTTCTGTCCTCGGGAATATGGGCGACTCCCGCATTAATAAAGGTTTTCGGCCGGAACCTGGTTACCTTCTGCGATTTCAGGCAGACGCTTCCGGCTTCGGGAGCAATAACGCCGGTGGCAAGCTGGGCAAGCTGCGACTGTCCGTTTCCGTCTACTCCAGCAATTCCGAGAATTTCCCCTTTCCTGACCTTAAGAGACACCTGGTTCAGCCCGTTATGCTTGCTTTCTTTATGGTAGTCCACCGACTTCAGTTCCAGGACGCTTTCCCTTGCACCCTCTTTTTTCTCATAAACACTGGGGGCCATCTCCCTGCCGATCATCAGGTTTGCCAGTTCAGCTCCTGTCGTCTCACTGCGGTTCAGGGTTCTGACCGCCTCCCCGGAACGGAGAATGGTGATCCTGTCGCTAATCTCCATCACCTCCCGCATCTTATGGGAAATAAAAATAATAGACTTATTTTCTTCCTTCAGCTTATGGATGATCCGGAACAGTCCCTGCACCTCAATATCTGTTAAAGCCGCCGTAGGCTCGTCCAAAACGAGAAGCTCCGCGCCTCTGTATAAAGCCTTCAGGATCTCCACCCTCTGCTGCGCGCCTACGGAAATTTCCGTAATTTCCTTGTCCAGTTCAATTTCCAGGCCATATTTTTCCGACAGGGCAAGAATCTCTTTTTTCAGCTTCTCTCTGTTGATAAAAAAAGACTTATCATGGGTAACTCCCAGAATGATATTGTCAAACACGGTCATTGCCTCAACCAGCATAAAATGCTGATGTACCATGCCGATACCAAGCCTTACGGCAGTTCTGGGGGAATCAATGGAAACCTTTTTTCCCCGGAGATAAATTTCTCCGGCAGTCGGCTGGTACAAACCGATCAGAATATTCATCAGCGTACTTTTACCGGCGCCATTTTCGCCCAGAAGCGTATGTACCTCTCCCTGCCGAATGTCCAGGTTTACATTTCTGTTTGCATAAACATCTCCAAACTGCTTGGATATGCCTGACATTCTTAAGATCTCTTCCATTGCACTTCTCCGTTTCTTTGCATTTGCTTTGTCAACCAGTATCTGTCATCTTTGCTGTTACTTTTTTACTATTATCCTTGCTGTTCATTGTAAAGCGGACATTCGCATTCCATCTTGCTGCATGCTTATCTGCGTTCAATTTTTCCGTAATCGATATCCTTTTGACGTATCATATGGTATTGGATAATACTCGTGTCAATATACTCTTCCACATAGATCAACGGCCGGTCGTCCTCCCCGTAATTGATTTCCTTTAAATAAAGATAGGGCCGGACTCCCGTTTCCTGCTCTCTGAGATAGTCCGCGAAGACTTCTATTTCCGTAGAAACCGCAGCGCCGATCTCTACCTTATCCCATTTAAGCTTGATCCCTGATTTTTCATAAATATAGGGGTATACGGATTTCTCGTAAGCCGAAAGCTGATCATAGGCTTCCAGTCCTCCCACAAGGGATAACGCGTAAAAATCCCTGCACAGCACGCAGAGCTTTTCATCTGCAAAAAATGCCTTATGGGCTTCCACAAGCGTTTCCTCCTTAGGCAGCCGCAGAATTTCACGGACCTTCTCATTTCTCTTCACAAGCTTTAAATCCAAAAGCTTCATAGAAGGCTTGTAACCGCTCTTCTGGATCATCTGGGTGAACTCCATGACCGGGTTAAAGGTTACCGTAATATTCTGGGAAGCTGCATTCACAAAGGTTCCTTTGCCCTGCCTGCGAAAAACGACTCCCTCTGCCGCCAGATCGGCAAGCGCCTTTCGTACGGTGATCCTGCTGACCCCAAGCATCTCTGCAAGGGCTTCCTCTCTGGGAAGCTTGGTCCCCTGCTTCAGATCCATACTTCGGATATATCCGTGAATTGCCTCACGTGCCTGCTGTGACAAGGGAGGCATATTGATCTTCCCGAGCTTTATCTCTTCCGCTGTCTTAATCCCAGTATCCTTCATGAACCTTAGCCGCCTCTACTTCTACTTCTTCAACAGGTCCGATCACTTCGATCTGCTTCTGTCCCCGGGCAAACACCTCCCGGCACGGCAGGTCAAAGGTGGGATTCTGTTCATTGCTCCCGGTCAGCTCCAGCAGTCTTCTTTCCGTCATACCGTATACCACTCTTCCGATATTGGCCCAGTAAATAGCCCCCGCGCACATTGCGCACGGTTCCGCTGTGGTATAAAGAGTACAATCCTTGAGAAATTCCCTGGAATATTCATGGGATGCCCTTGCAGCCAGTGTCGCCTCCGCATGTCCGGTACAGATCTTCTCCGTGATCTCAATATTTCCCTGCTCCATGATGATGTTGCCTTCTTTGTCCACCAGCAAAGCGCCAAAAGGAGTATTTCCCGCGGCCCTTGCCTCTTTGGAGATTTCAATCGCTCTCCGTAAATAATAAGCATGATCCTGATAACACATAATCTTCCCTCCTGTGTAATAATGAATAAATGAGTAATAGGTATTACCTTTTATAATTGTATAATACCACGGATATCAAGTATTGTATATAGAGTCTTTAGCGAAATGCGCCGCTGCTGCCTTTTCGCTGTAAAACAAAAAGGAGACATATGTCCGCAGCATTCAATTGCGGGACACAGCCTCCGTTGACCATCTGAATCATTTCGTTTTTCACAATATAACACACTCTGCCGTCAAATGCAATACTATTTTTCACATAATATTTTCACTATTTTTATACTATTTTTTCACTTTTTTACTATCAAAAACAGAATCATATCTACTTGACACTTTGTCTCAATAAGGATAAAATCATAGTAACCAAATTTTAGCTCCAGGAAAAAAGGGGGCTGCTCTGAAATGAGCAGTCCCCTGATTTTCAATAATTTTCCACTTTTCTTTCAAAGTATGCTTTTGGATGAGCGCAGACCGGGCAGATTTCCGGAGCTTCATCCGCGCAATGAACGTACCCGCAGTTACGGCATTTCCAGCCTAAAGGCGCGTCTCCCTTAAAGGTTTTATCAGCCTTGTAGGACTCCAGCAGCTTTTTATAACGCTTCTCATGAGCGGCTTCTACTCTGGCCACACCTTCAAATTTCAGCGCAAGCTCTTCGAATCCTTCCTCACGGGCTTCTCTTGCCATTCGCGCATACATATCCGTCCATTCATAATTCTCTCCGGCGGCAGCATCCTCCAGATTATCGGCGATATCATGGATTCCGTGAAATTCTTTAAACCACATTTTAGCATGTTCTTTTTCCTGATCCGCTGTTTCCAGATAAAGGGCGGCAAGCTGCTCATATCCGGCTTTTTTGGCTGCGGAAGCATAAAATGTATATTTGTTCCGCGCTTCAGATTCCCCTGCAAAAGCGGCCATCAGATTTTTCTCTGTTTTTGTTCCTGCATATTTTGACAAAGTCTGCACCTCCTATCCGCGCCGGATAAATCAACTGCGCAGATTTCTTTTATCTCTTCAGAATTCCTGAATGTTTTTTAGCCGAAATATCTCTTCAGCAGGCCGGCGAATGCTTTGCCATGACGAGCCTCATCTCTTGCCATTTCATGAACAGTATCATGGATAGCGTCAAGATTAGCGGCTTTTGCACGTTTAGCAAGGTCGAATTTACCAGCGGTAGCGCCGTTCTCTGCTGCAACACGCATTTCAAGGTTCTTCTTGGTGCTGTCTGTTACAACTTCACCTAATAATTCAGCAAATTTAGCAGCATGCTCTGCTTCTTCGTAAGCAGCCTTTTCCCAGTATAATCCGATTTCCGGATATCCTTCTCTGTGGGCAACTCTTGCCATTGCAAGATACATACCAACCTCAGAGCATTCTCCTTCAAAGTTTGCTCTTAAGTCTGCAAGAATGTCTTCGCTTACGCCTTTAGCAACGCCTACAACATGCTCTGCAGCCCAGGACATTTCAGAATCCTGTTTGGTGAATTTCTCAGCCGGCGCTTTACAGATCGGACATACCTCCGGTGCAGCTTCTCCCTCATAAACATAACCACATACATTACATACCCATTTTGCCATAGTGTTTTCTCCTTTTCTTTATTTTATATTTAAATTTAATAATAGTAATGATTACTATTTTAAATTACCATAGAATCTCGCCTTTGTCAAGCGATAGTTTTATGATTCCCGTTTTTTAACACATTCTTCACAAATCCCGAAAAATTTCGCTTTATATCCGGAAATCTCTCCGCCGAAGTCCTCACAGGCCTTTTCCAGAAGATGATTGATGGAGTCGTTGTCAAAATCCATGACCCTGCCGCATTTGGTGCACATAAAATGCGCATGAGGCTCCGTTCTTCCGTCAAATCTGTCAGCTCCGTCAAAACCCGAAATCTTCCTGATCTCGCCGATGTCCGTAAGGAGTGAGAGGTTACGGTATACGGTACCAAGACTGATATTGGGGTAGATAAGCTTCATATTCTCATATACCATATCTGCAGTCGGATGGTCTTTCCGGCTCATCACAAAGTCCCTGATGGACTCTCTCTGGCGACTGTACTTCATTGCTGCCAAATACATCTCCTCCTTTCTCCTTAGTAATAGTAATGATTACTGATATCTGTATCATAATGGATATAACCATTTTTGTCAAGTATTAATTTAAAAAATATTATCCGCAGCAACCTGCTTTCACAAGTGCAGATTCATTATTTATCAAGAATGATTATTTTTATCAAGTAAATTAGTTTTAACTAACTTTTTATTGACACAGAATCATGGTTGTGATATGTTATAAAAGAGTTAGAAATAACTAACCAAAGGAGAATGCTAATGACTTGTGAAAAATTTGAATCTGTCGTAGGTTATCACTGTTCCCCTGTTCTGATGGGGCTGAAGCCATCAAATCTCGTTTCTTTTTCAAAGGAAAAAGCTCCGACGATCCCCACTCTGGCTGCCATTTATACCGAAAAGCTGAAGGAAGAAGGAATCCGTATGGAGATTATCTGCGGATGCCGGAAGCATTATCTGGTTTTGGTATACCGGCCTGAAATGCTGGAGGAATACCTTTCCAGCAAAAAGGCAAGAAGAATCCTGAAAAAGGACGGTTATCCGGAAAACGGGAGCTTACAGGAGCTTTTACAGTTTATGAAGCAGCGGTTTGAGACAGGCAGCGATTTTCCTCATGAAATCGGTCTGTTTCTGGGATATCCTCTGGAGGATGTGGAGGGATTTCAGAAAAATAAGGGAAATGGTTGTAAAATGTGCGGCTACTGGAAGGTTTATGGTGATGTAGAGTCAGCCAGGCGAACATTCGCTCAATTTGACAGATGCAGAGAATTTATACACGGACAGATCAAAGCAGGGTATACGATTTCACAGGTTTTGGGCATGAAACATCTATGTGCGGTCTGAGCCGCCGATGAGCGATAGCTCAATGATTTTAATCAAAAACAGGAGGGTTATTCGATGAAAGCAGCAGTTATTTACTGGTCTTCAACAGGAAATACAGAAGCCATGGCACAGGCAGTGGCTGAAGGAGCAAAAAACGCAGGCGTGGAAGTGGATTTAATGGAGGTTTCTGATACATCCGCCGATGCAGCGGCAGAATATGATGTGCTGGCGCTGGGATGCCCCGCAATGGGCGATGAAGAGCTTGAGGATGGTGAATTTGAACCGTTTTTTGCTGATCTGGAAAGCAAACTCAGCGGCAAAAAAATTGCGCTGTTCGGCTCCTATGACTGGGGAGACGGCGAATGGATGCGCAGTTGGTATGACCGTACCAAAAATGCCGGGGCAGATATGATCACTGAGGAAGGATTGATCGTCAATAATACGCCTGATGATGAAGGACTGGCAGCTTGCAGAGATTTAGGCGCAAAGCTGGCATAAAGTACCCATACAACGCAGAAAAGACCGGGTTTCCCCGGTCTTTTGTATATCCTGACTAAACACAGAAACCTTAATCCCTGAAAAAATCATTTAATTCCAGCATTTCATATATGCAGTCATGAATATCCTCTGCAATAATTTTTGCCCTTCTTTCATCCATTCCAATGCTTTTGGCAATTTCAAGTATTTCCTTCATTCCCGGATTACTGCCATTTCCATAAACAGTTGTTGCGTGCTCTCCACCTAAAGAATAGCTGTACGTCAGATCATACGCAGGAGATAAAATCCATCTTTCTTCCTTTTCATTATACAGGTAAGAGAAATTCTTCGAATGGTCGTCCCTATTATGAGCAAATACATTAAAACACATAAGCCGATATAATTTTTCAATTTCCTTAAAATCTTTTGTCAGTTCTAATGTAAGCTTCATCAAAACATCATAATCAAGATTTGGAATCCGGTGAGAAGTTTCCAGAACAGCACTGGCAGATATCATATGAATTTTTTCTATTTCACCGTTTACGCACTTTTTTCTGTCAAAACGTCTCGTCCCGAAATACCCGCTGCAAAACTCAGATGAAAAAAGTCTTGTAGGTTCCATTTCAATACCGCATTCTTTTGCACAGAGAGAATACTCATACTCCTGTCTTCCGGAATTTTTCCCATCATCTGAAGACGGAAATTTTACAATCCATTCTTCTCCCCCTATTTGGGTAAGAATCTTAGGACGCGCTCCGCCTGACGAGCCTCCCAGCCTAAATAATTCATCCAGATTTTCTGAATAATCCGTTTTTAAAATATTACTGCACTCCATAGCTATTTTATCAAAATCCATGGACGCCATCGGTTCGTCAAAATGAAAATCCGGCTTATAGGAAAGCGCACCCATCCCTGAATCTCCCACAATAGCTAAGCGATTAAGATTTCCCACCTGATGAGGATTCACTCGATTTTTTGCTAAAAAACGATCTACAAGCAGGCGTCCCCAACCATCTGGCAGACTATCCGAAAACACCCCGAAAAGACCTTCAAAGGGATCCATTTTGGGGATAAATACTTTGCGTTCAAGCGGAAGTGAAAAGGGACTAATCGTAAATTCCTCTGCCAGCCATTCTTTATCATACTCAAATGCTCCAAGGCAGCTTCTGTACAGAACTATTGTGCCAACTTTTCTCTCATGGTAAAAAACTGACAAACGTTTAATTTTCTCCATTTATAAGCTCCTCAATCGATAAAAATGGTACATCCTTGAACAAATTTTCCAATTCATCCTGAATCTCCAGCGCAATTGCAATTTTAGTCAAAGACCTCAGCGATATCTCTCCGCTTTGTTCAAAACGCTTCACAGACCCCAAGCTTACTCCTGATTTTTCACTCAGTCTTTTCTGTGATATTTTACGACGTTTTCGTATTGCGCGGATTCGCCCTGCAATGAGCATGTCAATTTCGCCAGGTGTTTTTGTTATGAAATTATATATCATATTCATAACTAATATTTTAGCTCTTTCATTGTCAAAAGTCAATATTCAGCCGATATATTAGCAGGGTTGTTTCATGAAGCATCCACAACTATTGAACCTGATATCAGTCCATCCA
>JAUNGB010000210.1 GCA_030524715.1 Eubacteriales bacterium
CAGCGAAAACCGCAGCTATAATAACAACGAAAACCGCAGTTATAATAATGAGAACAGGAACAATAATTCTTACCGTGTTCCTACGGATACGGCGCAGTTGGACAGCGGCGAGAAGGCGAATGGCATTCTTGAGGTGCTTCCTGACGGCTACGGCTTTATCCGTTGTGAAAATTATCTTCCGGGAGAAAATGATATTTATGTGTCGCCGTCGCAGATACGGAGATTTAATTTGAAAACAGGAGATATCATTCAGGGTAATATCCGTATTAAGACGCAGCAGGAAAAGTTCAGCGCGCTGCTCTATGTGACCTCCATTAATGGTTTTCCGCCCAGCGAAGGCCACAAGAGATATAATTTCGAGGATATGACTCCGATCTTCCCTAACGAGCGTTTGAAGCTGGAGCGTCCGGGCGGAACTACTGCCATGAGAATTGTGGATCTGATAAGCCCAATTGGCAAAGGCCAGAGAGGAATGATCGTTTCTCCGCCTAAAGCCGGGAAGACCACTCTTTTAAAGGATGCTGCCAAGTCTATCCTGCGCAATAATCCATCTATGCATCTGATCATCCTTCTGATCGATGAGCGCCCTGAGGAAGTCACAGATATTAAGGAGGCGATTCAGGGACCGAACGTGGAGGTTATTTATTCTACTTTTGATGAGCTTCCGGATCATCATAAGAGAGTTTCTGAAATGGTTATCGAACGTGCGCGCCGCCTGGTTGAGCACAGGAAAGACGTTACCATTCTTCTGGATTCCATTACCAGACTTGCAAGAGCTTACAATCTGAGTATTCCGCCAAGCGGAAGAACTTTGTCCGGCGGTCTTGACCCTGCCGCCCTTCATATGCCCAAGCGGTTTTTCGGCGCTGCCCGGAATATGCGTGAAGGGGGAAGCCTGACGATTTTGGCTACCGCCCTTGTGGATACCGGAAGCAAAATGGACGACGTGATATATGAGGAATTTAAGGGAACCGGTAATATGGAGCTTGTCCTTGACAGAAAGCTCCAGGAAAAACGTGTATTCCCGGCAATCGATATCCAAAAATCCGGCACACGGCGTGAGGATCTTCTGCTAAGCCGCGAAGAACAGGAGGCGGTTTATAATATGAGAAAGGCTCTTAACAGCCTGAAGGCCGATGAGGCGGTGGAACAGATCCTGAATATGTTTTCACGTACCAGGTCAAATGCGGAATTTGTCCAGATGGCAAAAAAACAGAAATTTTTATAAACAGCTTGCATTTGAAGAACTGATATGCTATAATCAGAAAGCTGTTTAATAATGAATCGTAAATAAAAATGTAAAAAATATAGAGAGGTGAAAAACATGAGAGAAGGAATCCATCCGAATTATCATCAGGCTGTTGTAACCTGTAACTGCGGAAACACATTTACTACAGGTTCTACCAAGAAAGAGATCCACGTAGAAATCTGCTCCAAATGCCATCCGTTCTATACAGGTCAGCAGAAGGCTGCTCAGGCTCGCGGACGTATCGATAAGTTCAA